>NZ_JAKEVJ010000036.1:0-52045 GCF_022398425.1 Shewanella sp. Isolate7
GTCATAATCTCGCCGCGAAATATAATAGCAAACAATATCTAGAAAATGTGGCATTTTTATGAACAAACATAGGGCAAATGTTTATTTTAAAAGCGTTTTACGCTTTTTATTGTTCACCTATCAGAACAAGCTAAATATAGGGCATTGAGAAATGTGATTAATTAAAACAAATACCAAAGGCCATTTTGTTTCAATTTTATTAACTTAACGAATCAATCTAAAAAATAGAGATACTCCCTTTAAACAAACAAGCCTTAGCGTACCTAGATCACAAAACCGGTAAAAATTTCACACTAGATCAACCTAAGCTAAAGCAGTAAAACTTAATACAGTCAAAGTTGATGCTTTTTTAACCTCAAAGGTGGCTATTTACACCCATTTGTTAGTGGCATGTTATCGAAAGACTAGCGTTAACCGCTCGCCAATTGTTTGACATGATCTCGCCCACACTCTACAAGCCATAAAAAAGAGGCGCCAACCGGCGCCCCCCCTCTGCTCTTATTTCTAACACTTGTTTATGTGCGTTCGAAGAAAAGGCGCCTTACTCGCTCAAGCGCGCCTTAAGCCATCGACCTATATGCTGAAGCTGATTTGGCAGTACGCTATGCCCCATGGGATAGGTATGCCACTCGCTGGCATAACCCGCCGCTGAAATCAGCTCAAATGCCGCACGGCCTAACGCCAGCGGAACCACCTCATCTTGCTCACCGTGTTGTTGCAACAGTGGCGTGTGGCGATTCGCTGCGCTGAGGTTATCCGGCATGGCATGACCCGTCGGCAGATAACAGGATAACGCCATGATGCCGGCCAGAGGCTTAGGGAAGCGCAAACCTGTGAATAGGCTCATCACACCACCTTGGCTAAAACCGGCCAGGACTATCTTGTCGCTCGGCACACCTGCGGCGATCTGCTCCTCAATAAGCGCTGCGATCGCCTGCTCAGAGGCCAGCACACCCGCCATGTCGGCGCGATTGTCCACATCCATCCCCTTGATGTCATACCAGGCTGGCATCACATAGCCCTGGTTGATGGTCACGGGTATGCTTGGCGCATGGGGGAAGATAAAACGTACGCCGAGATCATCGGGCAAGCCTAAAAGTGGCACCACAGGTGCAAATCCAGCACCCGAATCGCCCAGGCCATGCAGCCAGATCACACAGGCACGGCACTGGGTTTGAGGTTCTATGGTGATCCGCTCTAACGGCTGTTTAGACATAGGGTTTCCTTTATTGGTCAATTCATTATGCGTTCATTGGCGGGCGATCATATCAGCAAGCCCTGTCAAGCCCAAGAAACAAGCTCAATGAGAACAAAATTTGTTCTCAAAAGGTCAACAGGCCCTAGGGCCTGTTGACCTTTGCTGTTTGTTTTTGCAGCAGTTTGAAGGTGATTTGTGCAAGGCAGAGCCTGTGTCGTGTAGTATCCTACACAAATTGGCGATAACGCCGTAGAAATGGCCTGCAAACGCTGCCCAAAGGGTTCATCTAAACGCGCGCTGCACTTTGTTGTTCGCCATTCACATAGAGTAACTATGCTTCATGGCTCTCGCCTCGCGCAAAACGCGTTTAGATTGAACAAAAATTAAACTTGAAAGATCAACAGGCCCTAGCCAAGAAGCCCACAAAACATTCGATAAAGTCGAATGTAAAACGCCATTTTTACCACTTTTTCATTGGATTGTTCGACTGTTACACTGAACTCAAGCATTAAAATCAGCGAGGCAGACACAGATGGGACTACTCCAGAATGGCCAATGGGTCGACAAATGGTATGACACAGACAAGAGCAAGGGGGCGTTTGTCAGGGAAGATGCCGCCTTTCGCCACTGGATAAAGGCGCCAACGCAGCAGGAACCTGAGCCCGAGTTTAAAGCGCAGTCGGGCCGTTACCATCTCTACGTGTCCCTCGCCTGTCCTTGGGCTCACAGGACGCTTATCTTTCGCGAGCTAAAGTCATTACAGGCCCATATCGGTGTCACCGTGGTTGAGCCACATATGCTCGGCAACGGCTGGGAATTTAGCGGTCCCAAGCAAAGCGAACAGGCCCTGCATATCGAGGGCAGCGAAATCGACCGGCTCAATGGCAAAGATTACCTCTATGAGATCTACCAGTTGGCCGAGCCAGACTATAGCGGCCGAGTGACTGTACCCGTACTCTGGGACAAAGAACGCCGCACCATAGTCAGCAACGAGTCGGCCGAAATCATCCGCATGTTCAACAGCGCCTTTAATGATCTCACCGACAATCGGCTCAACTTTTACCCCGACCCGCTCAGAGAGGAGATCGATGAGATCAATCACTGGGTCTATCACAAGATCAACAACGGGGTGTACAAGGCGGGTTTTGCCACCACTCAGGCAGCCTATGAACAGGCCTTTGACGAACTGTTTGAAGCCTTAGATACCCTAGAGAAGCGCCTTAGCCGACAGCGCTATCTGGTGGGTGACCAAATTACCGAAGCCGACTGGCGCCTGTTTACCACGCTAGTGCGTTTCGATGCCGTCTATGTGGGACACTTCAAGACCAATCGTAACCGCATCGCTGACATGCCGGTGATTCAGGCATACCTGAAGGAATTATACCAATACCCGGGTGTCGCCAAGACGGTCAACCTGGAGCATATCAAACAGCACTACTACTTCAGCCACGGCCAGATTAACCCAACCCGCGTGGTGCCCAAAGGACCCGAATTAGATCTCGACTCACCACATGGTCGTGATGAACTTAAGCGGTAATAGGCCGCATCGCCAACATATAGGCGAGTGACAAACCAAGCCAGCTTAACCGATATCGATACCGAGGCACTCGGCGATATCGGCAAACTGGGTTTCATCGTCTAAGGTGAGATGCCAGCGCACCGCGCCCGCATCGGCCACCATGATGTTGCCGGCGCTGACTAGACGCAGATCATCGACCATGGCATAGAGGCTAACGCCAGTAGCAAGTTTTACCAATACCTCTTGAGGCGAGACGATCACCCGCCCGCCTGAAAATTCGACTACCACAGCTTACTTCCCCGTTAGATATACAAAGACCCAGGATAACCCGGGTCTTTATGGTTTTCGCTATCTATATAGCTACGCTTATTCGCGCCGGCTCACCTTAGTGGTGATGACCGCCTACCCCGTGGGCATGTCCGTGGGCGATCTCTTCGGCACTCGCTTCGCGAGCGTCGACAATCTCGAGATCGAAGGTCAGTTCGCGGCCCGCCAACGGATGGTTGATGTCCACTGTTGCCATGAACTTACCCACCTTAAGCACGGTCACCTGGCGCTGACCCTGATCGGTACTGATAATGGCGCGCATGCCTGGCTTCCAGACTTTCGCGCCTTGCAGATGCTTGATCGACACGCGCTGCTCGCCGTTCTCGTTACGTACGCCATAGGTTTCTTCCGGTGGCAAAGTGACAGAAAACTTCTCGCCAATGGCCTTGCCTTCAATTGCCTTCTCGACGCCAGGCATCATGTTGTCATGCCCGTGTAGGTAGGCAATAGGATCTAATCCTTCGTTGGTTTCGAGCACTTCACCTGCTTCATCGCGTAAGGTGTAGTTAAACTGCACGACCATATCGTCTTTAATGCTCATCAAGCGTCCTTAGTTAGTCTCTTTTCATCAAGTGGGCGAAGCTTAGCAAAACTTCCCTCAGGGCGCTACGCCTGTTATGCCTTGCCTCCCGGCACTATGGCCAGATGCTCTATCTCGCTTAAGATGGCATGGTTCTTTAACGCCAGCTGACACACGCCGCTGCGGATCTGATGCTGGGGCGAGCAGTCCACGCTCCATTGGCGCAGCAGATAACCCGCCAGGGCAGCGCGGCAACTAAGCAGCAACTCCCCCTCGCTCATCTGATAATCCAGCGCAATCGCCTCGGGATGGGCCAAGCTGGGATGGGGGATCAACACTAGGGTGACCAGCTTCTGCCAATGGGTATCTTTGTCTTGCAACTCGTGATCGAAAGGCTCGATGAGGCTTTGGCTCACCGCCTTGAAACGAGTCACCACAAAATCGGTAAATACCTGGTGAGTGCGATCGAAACAGCGCACATGCCAGCGCTGGCCATTATTGACCAGCGTATGAGGTACCAGCTCCCTTTGAGTTTCCCCTGATGAAACCGACACATAAGTCACGGCGATCGCCTGTTTGTGGGCGATTGCACGCATCACGGCGGCAATGATGTTGGTATCGGGGTGAATCAGCTGCACCGCATCGAGGCAGACGCTGCTGGGGGTAACGGGATGAGATAGCCCGTCGCCAAAACCATTGGCCAAGCCATGAAGAATTGCCTCGGGATCATGGTCAAACAGCGGGGTAAATTCGGCTCGCCTGTGATAGCGCTTGGTCTGATGCACCAGTTCCAAGTTGTGGGGCGCCAACTCACGATAGCTGGCAAAATCACGGGTCGCCGCCGCCAGGCCTGTGGCAAACTTGGCGATCAGATCCTGACGCGAGACCTGACCGAAATACTGCAGACTAAAATCGATAAATGCCAGACGTTGCCGCTGGGCAAAGGACAAACTCTCCATCGCATCCATATTGCTACCTTATGTGGCCACTCGTTAGTTATACCAATCGTAATAAATAATTGATCATTCTAGCTTGTTAAAACGCTCGATAACGGCATTAATATTTTTAATTGTAGAATAACCACTTATCTAAAAATTTTGCTTTGTTCTCAAGCGTTTTTCCTGCGCTATTTCTAATCAAGTACTTACTGTGATTGGTATTATTACAATTTGGCCGAGCGAGTCGCCCGGCCAAAAATCTTAAGCTAATGTAATTCTTAACGAGATGCAATCATAATGGTTAGCACTATTTTATGCCCAGCGCCGCGAAGGTCTCATCACTTGGGAAACCGTCGGCCACCAGGCCGGCGCTGCGCTGAAAGGCCTGTAGGCCGGTACGGGAGTTGACCCCGAGCACACCATCAGGCTTACCCACGTCATAACCCTTGTCGTTGAGTGTGGCCTGTAGCAACTTGAGCTTGGCGCGGCTGATGTTGTCATGTTTCGGCGGCGCCACATACAGGCGCGCACCACCATTGATGCGATCGGCCAGATGCCCTACCGCGATGGCGTAAAATTCTGAGCGGTTCCAGCGCATGATCACATCGAAGTTGCCATAGCCTAAGAAGGCCGGACCTGTATGCCCCGCCGGCAGGTAGAGTGCCGCCCGCATGTCCGGCGTCGACAGGGCGCGGCCGTTGGCCTGAGTGAGCCCCAAACCGGCCCAGGTGGTTAAGCTCTGTTTGTCATTGCGCCCAAGGTGGCGAAAATCATAATCCTTTGGCAGAGAGACTTCGCGTCCCCAACGCTCATTGCGCACCCATCCGAGATTATTCAAGAAGTTAGCCGCCGATGATAAAGCATCCTCAGTGCTGTTAAACAGATCGGCCTTGCCGTCACCATCGGCATCTACCGCATATTTGGCGTAGGCAGAAGGCATGAATTGGGTGTGGCCCATGGCACCGGCCCAAGATCCCTGCATCTGCTTATTATCAAATTGGTAGGCTTCCTTGAGCTTTAGCGCTTGAATCAACTCACCGGTGAAATAGGTGCTACGTCTGGGATCGCAAGCCAGGGTTGTCAGCGAGTCGATCACCGGCATCTTTCCCTTGTAAGACCCAAAGTTAGTCTCCAGCCCCCAAAAGGCCACCAAATACTGGGGCGGAACACCATATTCTTGCTGTAACTTGCTCAGCAGTGGGCCGTGGGCTTTCAACAGACGCCTTCCCTCCTGCACCCGCCAGTCGGTGACGCGCTTGGAGAAATAGTTATCAAACGTCTGGCTAAACTCGGGCTGCTTCTTGTCGAGCTCGATCACCCTGGCCACGTACTTTACCTGGCCCAGTCCCTCTTCCACCGTCTTGCTCGACACCCCCGCGGCCAGCGCCTTCTGTTTCAGTCCACTCACACAGGTATCGAAATCTTGGGCGAGCGCGCTAAGGCTAGGCAAACCGGTTGCCAGTATCAGGGATGCAAAGGTGAGCAATTTTTTCAAAATAGAGACTCCAAGAGAAAACGGCTAAAAATATAAGAAACATAATGATCTGCAGCCGGCGAGAAACCAGACCTTCCCCAGACATGATAACGATTCGAGACTCTTATGCTAAATGATTTATGATTAATAATTCGAACTTAGACCAGTTTATCCCCCAAGCGAATAAATAGTGGGCTGGTCGGTTCACCTAGCGCTTGGCTCGTTAGCCACATCGCGTATAATGGGCTCGATTTTACCCATTCTAAGAGAACTCACATGACAGACACTCAGATGACAGACAATAGTCCCGTTTTAGCAAGCTTTATCGACAACGTAAAAGAGCAGCAAGCCGTTTGGGGCCTTCAGGATGAAACCGGCGAAGGTTGGGTCGTGTGTGACTCGTCTGAATATGAAGAGACCGATGTGATGCCGCTGTGGTCAAGCGAAGCCCAGGCTAAGGTACACTGCACCGAAGAGTGGCAGGATTATCAACCCGCCCCCATTCCACTGGAAGAGTTGCTCGAGTACTGGATTCAAGATCTGCATGACGATGGCGTGCTAGTGGGTATCAATTGGGTTGCCGAACAGGAATGCCTGGAGCTCGACCCTATCACTCTGGCTAAGAGCCTAGTCGACATCGAGCAGGAGTAAGCCTTGCTCTCGGGCTTGAGTGTGCGCCTAATTTTGAGCTTAGTTTTGCTTTTAGTTTCGCGCTTAGTTTCGAGCTTAGCTTTACGCACAGCTTTGCGCTCTAGGCTGCGCTTACGCCACACAGCAGACAGGGGATAGCCCTTGTCTGCCACCCTCCCCTTAGTCGACATCCCCTTCGACAGGCGTCACACCTGCTGGTTCTGCGCCGAGCCCTGTGCTCACCAGTTTCACTATCATGCCTTAGGCCACTGCCCTCACCCTTCCTTAGCGGTTCCAGCCTGCAAAGAGTGTCTGCAGATCGCCGAAAAGGCGCCGCTCAGCTCCATCTGGGACTGTCACAGCGCGGTCAAAGATGAATTGATGCGCCGCTATGCCAAACATCTGGCCATAGGCGTGAACTGGACGCAGGAGGAACTCGAAGATTCGGACTTTACCTGTAAGGTGTTCGAAGGCTTTAAGAAGAGTGCCTGGTTCATGTATCAGGTGGCAAAAGCCAGGGTAAGCGTCGCCCCCTGGCCACTTAGCCTCAAGGGGATCCCGCTTGAAACGGCAGGCTACGGCGGCGGTTTCGAGTTCGACGGAGTACAATTTTCCTCTGTGGCCAAGGCGGTAGAACATTACGCCAAGATGCTGGGGCTGGATAAGGCCTTCTTGCATCAGCTGATCGCCGCCGTCGGCCGCGAGCGCTTTGGCTACGCCGTGCGTATCGCCAGGATCAATATCGTCTCCACCGCAGCGGTAAAACGCCAGGTGCTAAGGGATATCCTTGCCGAGCAGATGCTCGATGACGAATAGCTTTTAATCAAGTGCTTTTAATCAAGTGTTTCGATAGAGAGCTTTGACGTGTCGCTTGTCGCATATCCTTGTTGACCCATAGCTTTTAACCTATACCTTTTAACCTATGGCTTTTAACCTATGGCTTTTAACCTAATGCCTTTTTAACAGTCATCGCCTGTCGATAGCGATAACCCATCAAAACTGGCAGCAAAGATAATTAAAAGCCAGGCCAAAGGCCTTAGACTTTAGGATTTAGCTCCTAACTTTTAGTCCTAGTACTTATAAAGGATAATCAGGGTTAAGTTTCCCGCTCGGGTAATTGGCTGCGCAGACGCTCTTGTACCACATCCACCAGCAGATCCGGCTGAAACTTAGAGATAAACCTGTCACATCCTACCTTCTCCACCATGGCATTGTTGAAACTGCCACTCAGTGAGGTGTTGAGGGTAATGAAGAGGTTGGCCATCCGCTTGTCTTTGCGTACCTCATAGGTGAGTCGATAACCGTCCATCTCAGGCATCTCGGCATCGGTGATCAGCATTAAGATCTCTTGATTGATATCACGTCCCTCGTCACACCAACGCTTCAATAAGTTAAGCGCCTGCAGGCCATCCGAGGTCTCTATCACCTCTATCCCCAGCGGTGCCAGGGTGTCTTTCACCTGACGGCGCGCCGTGGCGGAATCATCGGCAATCAAGATCTTGCGCCCTATCATCTTGTCCACCAGGGCATGGTCCAAGACACCCTCGGAGATAGCGATGTCATAGTGGACTATCTCCGCCAGCACCTTCTCGACATCGATAATGGAGACTAAGCGAGTCGCACCATCCACCTCCACCTTAGTGATCGCGGTGAGGTAGTTATGGCTGCCGGTACTCTTGGGCGGCGGCATGATGTCGCTCCAGGTCATATTGATGATATGGTCGACCTCACCCACCATAAACCCCTGCACGCTGCGGTTATATTCGGTGATGATCAGGTTGGCTTCCTGATCCTCGCTCATGGGCTGGAAGCCGATGGCGCTACGCAGATCGATGACAGGAATCGAGGTACCGCGGATATTAGCGACGCCCTTGATGCTGGGATGGCTACCGGGTAAGGCGCTCAGCTTTGGCAGCTTAACCACCTCTTTGACCTTAAACACATTGATCGCAAAAAGCTGCGTCGCATTGATACGAAACAGCAGAAGCTCGAGACGGTTTTCGCCAACCAACTGAGTACGCTGATCGACACTCTCTAGCACTTTAGCCATACAATTCTCACTACGTCCTGATGTGATTGACGCGATTCGCCATTAATTATAGCCATGATCCCCGTATTTCGATGCGACATCAAGACCCAGAGATCACAGCTTTAACAAGTTTACCCATTATTCAATGCAACCGGTGCCACAGGCACGATACGAGAGCCATTTTTCACCACTATATCCATGATTTTTAAATGTAACTCCTCCGATGCCAGCTGAAAGGTAGGAAAACTCTTGGTACCTATATAGGCCAGTACATTGACCTGTAGACCATGCAGACCAAAACCCTTAAAGGTGACCCTGAGGGGCTCTTTGAGCACCAGTTCATGGGCTTCCAGCATCTCTTTTATCTCGGCGACAATCGCCTTGAGCTGAGCCGAGGTGGTGACCGCATAATCGAGGCGAATGTCCGCCTTGAAACGAATCTTTTCTCGCTGAGAGATATTCTCGATCTCCATCTCCACCAACTTGGCGTTAGGCACGTGAATAAGTGTCCTGTCCAGGGTGCGGATCTGGGTGCAGCGCAGGCCTATCTCCTCAACCGTGCCGCTAATACTGCCAAACTTACACAGGTTGCCCACCTTGATAGGCGCGGCCGAATAGAGGGTGATGGTACCGATAAAGTTTTCTATCGATTGCTTGGAGGCGAGCGCGATGGCGATACCTCCTATGCCCATGCCGGCGATGATGGCGCTGGCGTTAAAGCCCAGGTGTTCCAGCCACAGAAGTACCGCCATGATCACGAAGATCACCCGCAAGAAATTGGTCAAAGGCCGCAACAAGGATGCCGCCTGATCTTTGCCCTGCTCTTTCCAGCGTTTCTTTAATCCTTGATGGAAGATCCCCATGGCACTCCAGCCAAACCAGATGATGGCCGACACCAGCAGGAAACCTGTATCTATCATCTCGATAGCGGCGGGTGAGATACTGCTATGGGACACCCAGGCTCTGACCAATAACACGGCCGCCAAAAACCTTAGCGGCCCGGCTACTATGTAGGCCAGCTCTTCTTTAAGCTCATGCTTAGTCAGCAGGATCACCCGCTTAACTATCCAGGTCACAGGCACCATAAAGGCGGTGATAAGGTAAGCCAAAACCAGGCTCCACTCCCACAGGTTTACGTTAAACCAGCGCCCCTCGGGCACATGATTGACAAACCATTCGGCCACAGGACCATAACCCAGGTTTTCATAGAGTTTAGGCACCTTAGCGACTGTGGCGTTAGAGACCTTCCAGATGGTGCCCCCTTCGCTTGGCACACGTTGCAGATAGAGGGCTATCTGATCGCTCTGCAAAGCCACCCGGCCAAAGAGATCCCGATAGGCAGGCAGCTGATCGTTATCCTGACCCAGTGGCGTATCGTTAAGCTGGCCTAAGTCGAGCCAGAGATTACGCTCTATGATCAGCTGCAGCTGCTTGGCATATTCGGCGCCGCGTTTGGCCGACATCCCCTCGGGCAGGTAACGCAGATCCAGATATTCTGCCGCCTTTTCATAATCTTGCTCATAAACGGCCGCCATAAAGCCTTCGACCGTGCCCCTTGGCGTGTCACGTTGCAGGCTATCCTTATATTCATAGTGCTCAACCGAGCGAACAAATTGACTCTGACCAGTGTCGGCCGCGGCATCGGTTAACGCCCCCACCAGAGTATTTGGCGGCGCGCACCAGAGTATTTGGCGGCGCGCACCAGGCACTACCGACAAACAAGCTCACCACCCAGATTAACGACCAAACAACAAAGCGCATCCCAGCCCCCTAAATTGTTAACAAGCGCCTAGAAATATTAGCATTATTCCTAGGGCCTGTTTATCTTTTCTGTTTGTTTTTGAAGTAGTTTACAGGTGGTTTCATTTAATCCTGTATCGTCTTGCTAAACTGAAGTGACTGGCGATAACCCAGTAGAAATAACCTAGGTAGGTTGCAGCAAACAAAAGCAGCGCAAACAAGTCCAAATGCCCATAGGGCGGAATTGATTAAATATTGACAAGTTCGCGGCCAGGATTATAATGCTCGACTTCTGCAGTACCCTGGTTTTAGTTTTCTGCTTTTAGTTTTCTGCCTTTAGTTTTGCATCGCTAGACTCTAAGTCATTGCATAGTCATCGCATCCAACAACTCGCAGCTATTTCGTCACACTATTGTCATTTATTGATGATTTACTGTGTCCAATCCGGTGATAAGCCCCCCATTTCGGGCGCAAACAACGGCTTTAGCGAGGCAGATCACTTGATTATTTACATAAGGCTGGGTAGTCTCAGAAAGGTTTTAATTCATCTTTCGCAACAGCTAAGGATCTATTATTTGTAAATTTTTACTGCCAAGAGGCAGTCACAGCAATAAGGAGTATGGCCTATGTCGTACAAAATTAACGGTCATGAGATCACGGTAAATTTTCCGGTGGACTCAATTTCAGTCAACAAATCCTCTATCGCTTTCACCGATAGTCTAGGAAAAAATAAACAAACTTTTGCTAAGCGCACTGACGCCCTGCAATTTATGAAATGGTTGCTCTCAAGCAACAAGTAAACCCCACGCTATTCGATACACCTCCTCTCACACGTATCGAAGGTTGCTAAGGCAACAAGTAGGATTGACCTCATTCGTCAACGACTCAGCAGGTAACATTTGGCTCAGGTTGTACCCCTTTCACAGGTACCGACCTGGCCAAATGACATTAATCATTCCCCTCACTCACCAAATATCTCACCATATTTACGCTGGTACCTTGGCAACATAGATTGATTACCCAACAGGCCACCTTGGTGCAGATAGAGCACTGGCTTGCTGAATCCCTGTTGCCAGCAGCTTTTCAGACATAACCAGCCCAGGGGATCATAAAGTAGCTCAAACTCTATCCCCGTCGCTTTGAGTTCATGCCACATCTGATAAAACTCCAGATACAGCTTGCCAAAGTGGTAACGCTTAGCAGCTGGCACAATCTGAGGATGCAGCGCTTCATCTTCTTCAAGCTCAAAAAATTGCTTACGAAGATAATCATCCCCGCCCACCACGGCGCAGGTCATGACGCTGATGCAGGGATCTAGGGTTAGAAACTGCTTTTGCAGATAGAGTGCCGTGGTGCCGGTGCCCGAAGGCAGAAACACCACCAGTTTGGTAAGTCCCTCGGCATACTTCCAGCTCGCTATCTCTTTAGCGAGCTGCGCAACGCCAGGCTCGGCAAAGGCGCAGCGGCCGCCTTCCGGCACAAGCAGCTGCTCATCGCTACCCGTTAACACCCTTTGGCGAATGTAGCTATCACAGTCCAGGCCGTCTCTGTCTGCTCGACGAGAGAGGTCTATGATATTGGCCCCAAGCGCCTGTGCGGCGCGATAGTTGCCACAGGGGTTGGCTGTCAAATAATGGGGAAGATGATCCACATAGAAATCCAACCGCCACCCCTTGAGTTTTGCCAGCGCCGACAATGAATAGAGAGAGTTGGCCTGGGGAGAACCATAACCAATCAGCTGCTTAACCAAGGGGAAGTCGTTATCGAGGAAGTAGGCGAACTTGCGCGCCTTATTGCCGGAAAATTCTGGATGGAGCAGATCGTCACGCTTCACGTAGACCTTGTGCTGCCCGAGGTAAACCGTATCTACCTGAGTGTGGCTAAGCTTCATGATGAGGAGTCAGAGTTAAACTAAGGGCCAGAGTTTACACCTTTTAACCTCAAATGCGTAATTTGACCGTCTTTTGGCATAATATGTCATTCACTTAAAATATCTCAGGGTTAAATACATATAAAAACATACACTTAACATATGGCACGGATTTCGCTTAGAACTAGATAGATCTAAATAAAGGCGAACGCCTTTGCGGCTCTATAAGCTCAGAAACAAGGAGTATTTGATGGCACTACTGCGCTTAATCTTTAATATTGCATGGTTTATTTTAGGCGGCTTCGTGATGGGACTGGCCTGGTGGCTGGCGGGGTTACTCTGCTTTATCAGCATCATCGGCATCCCCTTCGGCCGCGCCTGTTTCGTCATTGGTGAGATGGCCTTCTGGCCCTTCGGGCAACAAAACGTCAGCCGCCGTGCGCTGCAAGGGGTAGATGACATTGGCACGGGTCCCCTGGGCATGGTCGGTAATATCGTCTGGTTCCTGCTGTTTGGGATCTGGCTCGCCATCGGCCATATCACTCACGCGCTGGCCTGTTTCGTCACCATCATAGGGATCCCATTTGGTATCCAGCACCTCAAATTGGCCCTGCTAAGTCTGACGCCTATAGGACAGACAATAACCGCTAAGGCGTAATTATTATCATTAGCCTAAGGCATAGTTATCATCATTAGCCTGAGGCGCCGAGACCTGCCTGAGGTGGAGGCGCCTCAGGCTCTGAACCAAAGGCTTTCAACTAAAGACTTTGAACTAAAGGCTTTCAACTACAGGATTCAACTACAGGCTTTGCAGGTAGGCCTCTAAGATCTGCTCGACTTGGATTCGAGCAAGGCCGGCGTTATAGATCTCCCGCCACCTGCGCCCCTCGGGGGTATTTCTAAAGGCGATATAGAGGCGTTTCGATTCCAGCAGTTGCTTGTTAAATTGCAGCCTCGCCTTAAGCTCACTCAGATGAGGCTGCTCTACTAGGTATAGATAGACATAGAGATCCATAACTGCTCCCTGAACTCGCCCCGTAGCCACCTTTCTGATGTTGTGTTCATCCGAACTCACCAATTCTACTGGTTGAGTCCCTAAGGCGATCATCTCATCCAGGGCCTGGGTATTCACATAGTCCCTGACCACCCCCAAGGTATAGGCATTGAGATCCTGCAGCCGCGACCAGGTGATGGGATGCCTACTCTGCTCTAAGATCCCCAGGGGACTCTCCCCCATAGAATCGGAAAAGACAAACTTATCCGTGGGATGATGGTACTCGGGGAAATAGCCCTGATAGCCAGAGTCATCTCGGCTCACCACCCTTACGGTTCGACTCCATGGAAAGTAATCCACCTGAAGCTCATGGCCCATGGCATTAAGCGCCGCACGAGCCACCACGACGCAGGCGCCACCGTCCTTAAGGGTCGGTCCCGAATAGGGTGGCCAGTTTAACGAAGAGAGCTTGAGGGTATCGGCCCGCAGCGGAAAGAATGCCAAGGTCCAGCTGATCAGCAGCAGGACAAACAGCCCATTTCGACCCCAACTTAGGTTAAGAAGTGTCTCTCTCACCATCCCTCTTCCCCCTTAAAAACCACCGTCTGATGGCATTCCTTGCCCAGTGAGAAATCCTTTTGTTACACATTTTCACTGGCATAGCTGCGCAACATCATGCAAAACAAGTATAGGAGAGAAGGTTGGATATTTGAGGTGTCTATGCTGAGAAAAACCTTAATCACCGTCATTGGCGGTACACTTTGTCTGATTGGATTGCTGCTTTTGGTGCTACCCGGCCCGGCCTGGCTACTGCTACCAATCGGGCTGGCGGTGTTGAGCTTAGAATATCCCTGGGCGAGATTCTGGCTAAAGAAGAGCCAAAAACAGATGAGGCGCAGCGCAGCCTGGCTCGATAGCAAGGTACGTGACTGGCGCTATAGCCGATAGACAGCTTATGTCTTGTCGCCGCTAAGGGGTGGCATTGCCAAACCCAAGGTTTCCCTCCGGGTGACTGAGCACATTGAGCCGCTCAAGAATCGCGAGCAACACCCCTTGCCTGCGCATATTTTCCAGTACACCACGACTGAAACGCTCCAGGCGGCTCATGGCGGTTAGCAGCAGACGGCACTGATAAAGGCTCGCCTCACGAATATAGTCAGGCTTATCGACCAGGTGGGCATTTTGATACCACTCCTGCCAATTGAGGGTGTCGAGTAACACACCTTGCTTGGCAAGCTGCTCGACAAAAGCTTGCATCGTCATCTGATTGCTAGCGCGCTCACCACGTGCAAACTGCGCAGCGTACTGAGCATAGAGATTGGCTATCTGCAAAGATATTACGCTTTTCATATCCTACTCCTTAACCCTCAGGCCAGCTTTGGCTTTATAGACCCTGTGCTCCGGCGTTTAATAAACGATTCGCGTGCTCCATTGCTAAAATTTGCGAGCCGGTATAGCTAAGATTTGCGAGCCGGTATAGCTTCACCCTAGCCAAGCCGTGCTGAATATAAGCTGAACACCTGGCAGGTTCTGACTGGCTAGACATTATGAGGGGGAATCCCTATGCTACGAGCAAACGCATTGATTGCGCAGGAGAGACTAGATGAAGAAATACACCACTGGCCTTGGCCTCGTTTTACTTGGCCTATCTATCGGCTTTTCGCCGCTGACCCAGGCCAAGAATGACAAGCATGAACATGGCGCTAAGGGCCATGTCAATAAGAGTCATGGCGAGAAGAGCCTGCCACCCGGGTTACAGAAGAAAGTCGCCCGCGGTGAGCCACTGCCTCCGGGCTGGCAGAAGAAACTGCACAAGGGCGATTACCTGTCTGATGACTATTATGATCGCGGCAAGATCCATGTGCCTATCGATCGTGACGGCAACATCACCATAGATGTCGATGGCACCTTCATTAAGCTACACGACAAGACACGTCGTATCCTAGATATTATTAACGACTAGACAGTATCAACGACTAGACAGTATCAAGGGATAATCTAACCTTTAGCCGCCTCCTGGTAGAGGTTAAACTCCTCCAGGATCAGGCTGGTAAAGAGTCGACCGGCGCGCCCCAGTGGGCGCTCCATGGTCGACACCAGCTGAGGCGTAAAGCTGTAACGACTGCCCCCGAGAAAATCCAGCTCCTGTAACTCACCACTGGCCAGCTCCTCTTTAATGAGAAAATCAGGCATCCAGCCGAATCCCAGCCCCATCAACAGGGCATTCTTCTTCATGATAAAGCCTGATAAGTAAAACACCTTATCACCGCCAAATTGCAGCTCGTCGCTGTGGATCTTACCCGGCGATGAGTCTTCTATGGTGAGCTCCACATGTTGCAGCAACTCAAACAGGCTCAGCTCCTTGGCACTCGCCAGGGGATGCTCCCTACTCACCACCAAAATGCTGTTGATGTCCGGCAGTGGCTGGGGCCGATAATTAGGGCCGGTGCGATAATCCTTGACCAACATGAGATCGGCATTGTCCCGCTCGAATCTGTGCTGCACCCCGCCGAGAAACTCCATGTTGAGCTGGATCTTGGTGGGGATCTTATGCTCAGAGACACGTTTCAGCGCGCGCATGATGGGCTCCATGGGTAGTGAGCCATCTACCACCAGCTCGAGCTTAGGTTCCCAGCCTTCGCTGAAACGGCTGGCCAAATGTTCAATATTGCCAAGGTATTGCAGCAATCTTTTACCCTCAGCAAGGATCACCTTGCCCTCAGGCGTTAATTCGGCGCGATACTGATCCCGACAAAAAAGCTTTACACCCAGATGCTGTTCCAGCTTCTTGACCTGGTAGCTCACCGCCGACTGGGCCTTGTGCAATCGCTCTGCCGCCTTGGAAAAGCTGCCCTCTTCGACCAGAATCGACAATACCCTGAAGGCTTCCACATCGATCTTCATCTCACATCCTCGGTGTAAACAAATGACAACCATCTAAATTTTAGATTGAGTTAAGCTATTTATTATTCTTTTTTTTGCGAATGCCAGCAACTAAATTGTTACTTAGATCACATAAACATAAGTGTGCCCGCTAAAGCACCCAAGGAATGAAGCCATGCCATTTTATGTAAGACAGGGGGAGATCCCCCACAAACGCCACATCACCTTCAAGAAAGACAATGGTGAACTCTACCGGGAAGAACTCTTCTCCACCCATGGCTTCTCCAACATCTATTCCAACAAGTATCACCACAACATGCCGACCAAGGCGTTAGAGGTGAGCCCGTTCGAGGTTGACCATGGCCACACCTGGCAGGACACCTTGATCCAGAACTATAAACTGGACGCCAAACAAGCCGATCGCGAGGGTAACTTCTACTCGGCGCGTAATAAGATTTTTTTCAACAATGACGTGGCCATGTACAGCGCCAAGGTCACTCAAGACACCGAAGAGTTTTACCGTAACGCCTACGCCGACGAGGTGATCTTCGTCCATGAAGGCCAGGGCAAGCTATACAGCGAATATGGCGTACTCGAGGTAAAGAAATGGGATTACCTGGTGATCCCACGCGGAACCACCTACCAGCTTAAATTTAATGACTATGAGCAGGTTCGCCTGTTTGTGATCGAAGCCTTCTCTATGGTGGAGGTGCCTAAGCACTTCAGAAACGAATACGGTCAGCTACTTGAGTCTGCTCCCTACTGTGAGCGCGACATCCGCGTGCCCACTCTGCAGGATGCCGTGGTCGAGAAAGGCGCCTTCCCCTTAGTGTGCAAGTTTGGCGACAAGTATCAGCTGACACAACTCGAGTGGCACCCCTTCGATCTCGTGGGCTGGGACGGCTGTGTCTACCCCTGGGCCTTTAACATTCAGGATTACGCCCCTAAGGTGGGTCAGATCCACCTGCCGCCGTCGGATCACCTGGTATTTACCGCTCACAACTTCGTTATCTGTAACTTTGTGCCGCGCCCTTACGACTTCCATCCCCAGTCTATCCCGGCGCCCTACTACCACAACAATATCGACAGCGATGAAGTGCTCTACTATGTCGACGGCGATTTCATGAGCCGTACGGGTATCGAGGCTGGCTACATGACGCTGCATCAGAAGGGCGTTCCACACGGACCACAACCTGGCCGCACCGAGGCCTCTGTCGGTAAGAAAGAAACCTATGAATACGCGGTGATGGTCGACACCTTCGCCCCACTGCAGCTAACCCAACATGTACAAGGTTGCATGAGTAAGGACTACAACCGCTCCTGGTTAGAAGACTAATACCGTTCGGTACACGCCGAATTACAACGAATAACCTGACAAGTCACCCCAGAGTGACTGTGGTTGTAACAAATTGAACGAGGATACTCACATGGCAAGCGAACAAAATCCACTGGGATTACTGGGCATCGAATTTACCGAGTTTTGCACCCCAGATCTCGACTTTATGCACAAGGTCTTCATCGACTTTGGCTTCTCTAAACTGAAGAAGCATAAGCAAAAAGATATCGTCTACTACAAGCAAAACGATATCAACTTCCTGCTGAACAATGAAAAAAGCGGCTTCTCTGCCGAATTTGCCAAGAAGCACGGACCTGCCATCAGCTCAATGGGCTGGCGCGTAGAAGATGCTAAGTTCGCCTTCGAAGGTGCGGTCGCCCGTGGCGCCAAGCCTGCCGGCGATGAGGTAAAAGATCTGCCCTACCCGGCCATCTACGGCATCGGCGACAGCCTGATCTACTTTATCGATACCTTCGGCGCGGACAACAACATCTACGCCACTGACTTTGTCGACCTGGAAAACCCAGAGATAGTGCAGGAGAAAGGCTTTATCGAAGTCGATCACCTGACCAACAACGTCTACAAGGGCACCATGGAGCATTGGTCGAACTTCTATAAAGATATCTTCGGCTTTACCGAAGTACGCTACTTCGACATCAAGGGTTCGCAAACGGCGCTTATCTCCTATGCCCTACGCTCTCCCGATGGCAGCTTCTGTATCCCAATTAACGAAGGTAAAGGCGATGACAGAAACCAGATCGACGAGTACCTAAGAGAATATGACGGCCCAGGCGTACAGCATCTGGCATTCCGCAGCCGCGACATCGTAGCCTCACTGGATGCGATGGAAGGCAGCTCGATTCAGACCCTGGACATCATCCCAGAATACTACGACACCATCTTCAACAAGCTGCCACAGGTGACCGAAGACAGAGAGCGTATCAAGCATCACCAGATCCTGGTCGACGGCGACGAGAATGGCTATCTGCTACAGATCTTCACCAAGAACCTGTTTGGCCCTATCTTCATCGAGATCATCCAGCGCAAGAACAACCTGGGCTTCGGCGAAGGTAACTTCAAGGCCCTGTTCGAATCGATTGAGCGCGATCAGGTACGTCGCGGCGTACTCTAAACCCACGCCCATTAGACGTAGCGCGAGATCAAGAAAACCAGCCATCTAGGCTGGTTTTTTCTTTGCAGCGAAGCGATAAATCACTACACTAGCCTGCCGAGTCATTTACCAAAGTCGCGACTTTCACAATCAGATGTCAGAACATATTCTCATTGCCGTTTTTCTGCCAACCTTCTTCTTTGTCTCCATTACGCCAGGCATGTGCATGACACTGGCGATGACACTGGGCATGAGCATAGGCGTGCGCCGCACCCTGTGGATGATGATAGGTGAACTGGCCGGGGTTGCCCTGGTGGCCGTTGCGGCCGTGATGGGTGTTGCCGCCATGATGCTCAACTACCCACAGATCTTCGAGATCCTCAAATGGGTAGGCGGTGCGTATCTTGGCTATATCGGCATTCAGATGTGGCGCGCCAAGGGCAAGATGGCGAGTCTCGATGATCAGAGCACGCAGATCAGCAACCAGGCGTTGATCTCACAGGGTTTTGTCACTGCCATCGCCAATCCCAAGGGTTGGGCCTTCATGATCTCCCTGCTGCCTCCTTTTATCGATGTCGAGCGCGCCGTGGCGCCACAGCTGAGCCTGTTATTAGCGATCATCATGATGACCGAATTTGTCAGCATGCTGGCCTACGCCAGCGGCGGCAAGTCACTCAAGCTGTTTCTGGCCAAGGGTGACAACATCAAATGGCTTAATCGCATCGCGGGCTCCTTGATGATAGGGGTTGGTTTCTGGCTGGTCCTAGGCTAATCGGTAATTGCGATCACTAGGGCCTGTTTATCTTTCGCGTTCAATTTTGCAGCATTCTGTATCGCTTTTATACAAGGTAGAGCGATTGTCATGTAGTGCACTACATCAATGAGCGATAACGCAGTAGAAAAATGATACAGACGCTGCCCGCAGGGTTCGTCTTGAGCACGTTCAACTCTTTGTTACTCGGCTTTTATATAGAATAACTATATCTCAAGCCTCGAATCGCGATTTGTACGTGCTCAATTAGAACAAAATTTGTTCTCAAAAGGTCAACAGGCCCTAGCAAACACCATCTTTTTCCCTTTTCCGTTAGCGGCGCTTAAAAGGCAGTATGGTCTCAAGTTCACTCATGTAGGTGGTTACTGCCTGTCGTTCCTGCAGGACAAAATCGGCGATGGCACGGCGAAAGTCACTATCTAGGATCTCGTGCACCGAATAGGTGGTCACCGGCTCAAACCCTCTGAGCACCTTATGCTCACCTTGGGCACCGGCATCAAATTTGTTAAACCCCTTGGCGATGGCATACTCGATCCCCTGATAGTAGCAGGCCTCGAAATGCAGCCCGGCTATCTCCTCCAGGGTGCCCCAGTAACGGCCATAGAGGCACTCTTGGCCGACAAGATAGAGCGCCGCCGCAACCTTGACGGCCGTATCCTCCGATAGGCTATCGGCCTGTTGGCAGTTATCCTGATGCTGTCCATCAAGAGACTTATTATGAGCCACACGCTCCACCATCAAGAGGCGTACACATCCCGGTATCTGCTCCACCAGGGTCTCGAAGAAGGCGGCATTTAGATAGCCCTGATGACCTGATCGCTTGTAATAGGTGCGCTGGTAGCAATGCACAAAATGATTAAGCTCTGCCGCTGTGATATCTGGCCCTTCGACGAAACGAAACCTAAGCCCAGCGTTTACAAGGGGCCGGCGCTCCTTGAGGATCGACTTGCGCCTGCGACTGGTCAGCCGCGAGAGAAAATCATCGAAGCTTCGATAGCCTTTATTAAACCAATGAAACTGAGTGCCGAGGCGCTCAAGATGCCCCTGCTTGGTTAGGGTGAGTCGTTCGTTTTCGGCTAAAAACAGGCTGTGCCAGCTCGATGCCGAGCAGGTTTTAGCCAGCCGGCCTAGATACTCACCCAGTGCGCCGATCAATCTGGCCTTTAGTGCATCGGATAGGTCTTTTCTCAGGCCGATGCGCGGCCCGGTCACTGGGGTAAAGGGGATGGCGTTGACCAGCTTAGGGTAATAGTCGCGTCCGTGACGCTCATAGGCCTGGGCCCAGGCCCAGTCGAACACATATTCGCCGTAGGAGTGGCCCTTGAGATAAAGGGGCATCACCGCCAGTATCTTGTTGGGATCGAGCCCGCTGCGGCTTCTTTCATCAGAGCTGTCGCTTCTTTCATCAAAGCTGTCGCTTCTTTCATCTAAGCTATCGCATCTTTCTTCTGGGCTTTCGCATTGAATCTCACTCACCACCAGATGCAAGGGGCGCCAACCAGTCTGCTCTCCCACGCAGCCACTGAGCTCCAGCGCATGCAGAAAGCCATAACGACAGAAGGGATTGGTCTCGCCCATCAGGCCGTCCCATACCCTCTCACCGATAAGCGACATCTGGTTTACCGCTTGAATCGAAAATGATGACGTCGTTTCGCTTCGCTCCAAATCAATCTCCTTAAAAGATGGCTTGATTTCAACTATCATAATCGGCACATTGAAAAGCAGGCTACATGACCCAGTAGCTTAACACTTTTATTATGCTCAACATTCTTATTACGCTTAAAGCGATTATTTCAATTAACACTAAGGACGCCGTGTGCACCCAATAAAAAGCCTTCTCTTTGCCATCAGCCTCAGCCTGCCACTCGTTGCAGGCCAGTTTGCCCAGGCCACAGAAACCTCCATCTACAGCCACAGCGCCACGGTACAACCCATCTGGGCCAAGCATGGCATGGTAGCCAGCCAAGAAGCGATCGCGACACAAGTAGGCGTCGATATTCTCAAGCAAGGCGGCAATGCGGTCGATGCGGCGGTGGCCGTCGGTTTTGCCCTGGCGGTTACCCTGCCAAGGGCGGGCAACATAGGCGGTGGTGGCTTCATGCTGGTACATCTGGCCGAGGGTAACAAGACTGTCGCCATCGATTATCGTGAGGTTGCCCCTAAGCGTGCCCACAAGGATATCTTTCTCGACGAAAATGGCGATGCGGTGGTTAAGCTCAGCCGCGAACATGGCCTGGCCGTCGGCGTTCCCGGCACCGTCATGGGCATGGAACTGGCACTTGAGAAATACGGCACCATGACCATGGTGCAGGTGATCGAGCCCGCCATTAAACTTGCCGAGCAAGGCATCAGCGTCACCGCAGATCTGGCCACCTCGCTTGCCGGACTGAAACGCCGAATCGCCCAGTGGCCGAGCTCGAAGGCGATATTCTACCGCCCCGATGGCAGCAACTTCGACATAGGCGACACCCTGACGCAGAAGGAGCTGGCCCACTCACTCAAGCTGATCAAACAACAGGGTAGCAAGGGCTTTTACGAGGGGGAAACCGCCGAGAAGATAGTTGCCAGCGTCACCCAGGCCGGCGGGATCATGACGATGGACGATCTCAAACAGTATCGCGTCATCGAGCGTCAGCCCGTCCAGGGTGAATACCGCGGCTATCAGGTGATCTCCATGCCGCCGCCCTCATCCGGTGGTATACACATTATCGAGATGCTCAACATGCTCGAGCCTTACCCCATCGCCAAGCTCGGCCATAACACCGCCGATACCCTGCATCTGATGGCCGAGGTGATGAAACGCGCCTATGCCGATCGCAGCGAATACTTAGGCGACCCCGACTTTGTCGAGGTACCGGTTAACACGCTGATAAGTAAAGACTATGCCAAATCACGCGCCAAGGGGATCGCTATCAATCGCGTCACCCCAAGCAGCGAAATCGCCCCAGGCAAGCTTAGTGGCTACGAGAGCCCACAAACCACCCACTACTCAGTGGTAGACAAGTGGGGCAACGCCGTCGCCAACACCTATACCCTGAATTTCAGCTATGGCTCCGGCTTAGTGGCACAAGGCACGGGTATTTTGCTTAACAACGAGATGGATGACTTCTCGGCCAAACCCGGGGTACCTAACGGCTACGGCCTGATCGGCGGCGATGCCAATGCGGTAGAAGGCGGCAAGCGTCCGCTCAGCTCCATGAGCCCCACCATAGTGATGAAAGATGGCAAACCCTTTATCGTCACCGGCAGTCCGGGCGGCGCACGCATCATCAACACTACCATGCAGATCATCATGAATGTGATCGATCATGGACTCAATATTGCCGAGGCCAGCTACGCCAGCCGCGTACATCACCAATGGCTACCGGACGAACTGCGAGTGGAGAAGAGCCTCAATCGTGACACTATCTCGCTGCTGGAGGCGAGAGGCCATAAGGTGAGTGTGAAAGATGCCATGGGCTCGACCCAGTCCATCATGATCACCGACGAGGGGTTGTTTGGCGCCTCAGATCCCCGCCGCGCAGGCAGTGCTGCCGCAGGCTATTAATACCAATCGTAATAAATAATTGATCATGCTAGCTTGTTAAAACGCTCGATAATTGTATTAGTATTTTTAATTGTAGAATAACTACTTATCTAAAAAACCTGCTTTGTTCTCAAGCGTTTTGCCTGCGCTATTTCTGATCACATGTTTACTTTGATTGGTATAACGCGATAAACGATTAATGCTAAAAACAAAAAAAGGGAAGCCTAGCTTCCCTTTTTCACATTCATTTCTTAACACTCATTTCTTAAAGCTCATTTTTTCATTTCATTCGCAGGCTCTGACGCCAGAACTGCTGAGACAGATGATGGGTCTTAGCCGACAGGCGCGCTATCTGCTCTCCCCGTTCCTCGGCATCCTGTGTTTGACGAAGACTGGCCAGTGCCAGCTCGTTGATCAACTGAATCGACTGGCTGATCTCGCTGGCCACCGCCGTCTGCTGGCTCATGGCCGCGGCGTTGGCATCGCTCATCTGATTAAGCCTGTCGATCGAGGCACGTAGCTCCTCAAAGAAAGCATCGACCTGCTGAGCCAGGCCAACCGAGTGCTGCGCCTGACGCTGACCTGCCTGCATAGTCTGGCTGGCCTTGAGGGTGCTGTCTCTGAACTTACTGACAATCGCCTCAATATGGCTGGTTGATTCACTGGTACGGCTCGACAACTGGCGCACCTCATCGGCCACCACGGCGAAGCCCCTACCCGACTCGCCGGCGCGGGCCGCCTCGATGGCGGCATTTAACGCCAACAGGTTAGTCTGCTCGGCGATACCGCGGATCACCTCCAGCACCTCATTGATCTCCTGACTGTCCTGTTCGATTGAGGCCACCACGGCAGAGAAGTTACTCACCTCCTGATGCAGCCCCTTGATGGCGTTGATCACCTCTTCGAGCAGCTCATGGCCCTTCTCTGCTGCCTCATGGCTCATGGACATCTCTTCGGCCGCCAATTGAATATTCTGGCTCACCTCGTTGAAACTGGCGCTCATCTCCTCCACCGCCGTCGCCGCCTGGCTGGTCTGCTGACTCTGACCGTCGGCGCGCTCTCGGGTATGGCTGATGGTCTCATTCAGGCTAACACTCAGCGACTGAATCGATTCGGCCGAGTCCGCCATGCGCCCTACGGCGCCGCCGGTTTCCGTCAGCAGGTATTGCAGGGCAAAACCCAGTTTACCCAGCTCATCCTGACGCCCGCAGTAGACGGCGGTCGCCAGGGGATCCTCTATGATATCGCTTGCCTGTTTAACCAGGGCATTAAATGGCTTAAGCGTCAGATAGAGCCCCGTCAGGCCAACAGCCGCGGCCACCAGCAGCGCCAGCAGTGGCGAGTAGCCGGCCAGGCCGACCGCCAGGCCGAGACTGAGCAGCAAGACCAGACCCAGGCGCTTGGCAAACCCGAGACGCGCCGCCTTAAGGGAACTGGGCTGTTTGCCGGCATTCAATGCACCATAGATGGCCTCGGCGTTATCAATCTGCGCCTGGGTCGCCTTCCTGCGTACCGACTGATACTCATGCACCTCGCCACCTTCCAGCACGGGCGCCACATAGGCATTGACCCAGTAATGATCGCCTGACTTGGCGCGATTCTTTACTATGCCAATCCAGGGCTTACCCTGCTTGAGCCGCGACCACATAGACTCGAATGCCGCCGGCGGCATGTCTGGGTGGCGCACGATATTATGGGGCTGACGGTAGAGTTCATCCTGGGAAAACTCGGAGACTTGGGCGAAGCTGGGATTGGTGTACTTGATCTGACCTTTAAGATCTGTGGTCGACAGCAAGATAGTATCGGGCGCGAACACCTTCTCTTTCTGTGTGACAGGTTGATTGTTTTTCATATTATTATTCTTCTGGGTACAAAGACGTTAACTATGCTTATCTATGGCAATAAAAAAGTCATTGATAATTATCAACAAAGACTAGGGCCTGTTTATCTTTCGCGTTCATTTTTGCAGCATTCTGTATCGATTTTATACAAGGCAGAGCGATTGCAATCTAGTGTGCTAGATAAATGAGCGATAACGCAGTAGAAAAATGATACAGACGCTGCCCGCAGGGTTCGTCTTGAGCACGTTCAACTCTTTGTTACTCGGCTTTTATATAGAATAACTATATCTCAAGCCTCGAGCCGTGATTTGAACGTGCTCAATTAGAACAAAATTTGTTCTCAAAAGGTCAACAGGCCCTAATAACCTTAAAATAATTCAGGTTATTTAGCCAAGCTCAATTACTCATTATTCGCTCGTCGATGCCTGCCTTTTTAATGAAAGCTTTGGTGATGACAGCTTTGTTGATGAAGGCCCGCTCGATGCCGCCAGCTCCACAAAGGCTGCAGTATATATCTGCAAATTAAGCATGAACTGCGCCTCGGTGATAAATTCATGCTCGCTATGACCTGTATATTCCACCCCTGGCATGGCCGGGCCAAAACTTAATGCATTGGGAAACAGCTTGCTGTTGGTCGACCCGCCGATGGCCACAGGCTTAGGCGATGGCGTATCGGTAAAGTGACCAAACACGGACAACAGGGTCGACAGGTGCGGCGCCTTATCCATCAGCTTGGGCTCACCCCAGTAGGTCTCTACACCCGTTAGCGCCACCTGGTGCTGCGCCTGCCAGCCCTCAAGCGCCTTGTGGGTCTCGAGATCCAGCTGGCTAGGCGTCTTGCCAACGGGGCGCCTTAGATTAAGCACTATCTCTGTGCCCTGCTCGTTGGGCTTAACCAGGGTCGCAGCCAGCGTCATCGGGCCCATGAAATCATCTTGATAGGCGATATCACCAAACTGCTCACCATAGAGTCCCAATCCCACCATCTGCTGGATAAACTGAACCGTGAGCGATGCTTCGCTGCGCGCAAAACGAATGCCCCTTAGCAGCTCGGCCAGATGGGTCACGGCATTGACCCCGGCCTCTGGGGTCGAGGAGTGAGTCGATTTGCCAAGGGCCGTGATGGAAATCGCCTCTCCCTCCTGGGTAAATTGATAGCGCATCCCCTGCAGAGCGCCGGACTTCTCTTTCAGAGCAGCGACACTGGCCGGATCCAATCCTGAAATCTTGGCCTGGGCCTGCTGGGGCACCTGACTGGCGAAGGCGCCGCCACGAAACAAGGCTAAACGGGCCAGCTTGCTAGAGAACGCTTCATTGGCCTGGTTCACCTTGGGAATGGTCAGGCGGATCTCACTCCAACCCTTCTCGGCCGTGACCACTGGGTATTCGGCATCTATGGTGATATTCAGGCTGGCGGGGGTAAAATCCTTTAAGAGGGCCTTCAAGGGCGCCCAGTCTGACTCTTCTGCCAAATAGACCAGGAGTTCGATTCGCCGGTTAAGCGCCACGCCCTTGTCTTTAATCGCCTTCATGGCGTACATGGCCGTGACTATCGGCCCCTTGTCATCTTCGGTGCCGCGGCCAATCAGGTAACCAGGCTGAGACTCACGGTCCAGAATAAAGGGATCCTGCTGCCAGAAGCTGGCGTCGGCGGGCTGCACATCACCATGGGTGATCACCCCAAGCTTATCTTCTGCCTCACCCAAGCCGATGAGCACCACATAGCCTCTGTCGCTGTAATCTAGCTCCAGGCTCTCACTTAGCGCCTTTAATTGCGCCTTGAAACCGATAAACTCGGGGTGGGTCAGCGGCGTCATCCCCTCTGTCTCTATCGTCTTATAGGGGATCAGGGTCGACAGTGCCGCTATGGTCTGCTCGCCATAGGTGCTAAGGGCATAGTCGGCAATCTCCTCGGCCAGCGGCGAGACGCTGGGCGCCTGGGCAACGCTTGAGCCTACTGCAGGGGCGACTTCTGAACCCACTTTTAAGTTTGCCAGTGAAGTGACTTGGGGAGCGGCCAAAGAAAGCGTGCTGGTCAATAGCAGACACATGGCGCCGACAGGGTTTAAGGGGAATTTAAGGGGCATATCTTATTATCATTATTAACGTCAGGTTGACGCATTTTGCCACACATGCATCCATTTAGGATGCAAAAACAGGCAATTCAAAACATTTGTTACAAACAAAGCACAAAATCGATAGATTTAGCCGTCAGAACCATGATAATAAGCGTTTTAATATCCAAACTCAGGCAAGTTAAGTTCGGATATCCGCAGCCTTTTCGGCAACAAAACTCAGTTACGACACCAGATCGTAGCCTATAACAAATTAATCATCGGGGATTTGAATATGAAGGGATTGACCCTCAAGCCAATCGTATCCGCCATGGCACTTGCCATCGCATTAGGTGGCTGTAGCGCCCAAAGTGGAAGCAGCCAGGAAGCGGAAGTCGCACCCAATGTGGTTGCGCAGCGCATCATAGACAACAACGCCGGCAACCCCTTCTTTAAGCCCTACGACACCTTTTTGGGCATGCCAGATTTTGACAAGATCAAGCCAGAGCACTATCTGCCAGCCTTCAAGGCGGGTATCGCTCAACATAAGGCTGAGATCCAGGCCATAATCGACAACCCAGCCGCCCCTACCTTCACCAACACCATCGAAGCCATGGAATTTTCTGGCGATCTCACCACTAAGGTGGCTAGCGTCTTCTACAACCTGACCAGTGCCGACACCAACGAGCAGCTACAGGCGATCTCGAAAGAGGTTTCACCTATGCTGTCTGCCGCCGGTGACGATATCCTGCTCAACGACAAGCTATTCAAGCGCGTTAAGGCCGTCTACGACCAGCGTGATAGCCTGACGCTAAACACGGCCCAGCAGAAGTTGCTGGAAGATACCTACAAGTCTTTCACCCGTGGCGGCGCAAACCTGAGCGATGCCGACAAGGTTAAACTGAGAGCCTTAAACGAGAAGATCGGCAAGCTGAGCCTGGAGTTTGGCGACAACCTGCTGGCCGAGACCAACGCCTTCGAGCTGGTGATCGACAATCCAGCCGATCTCGCTGGTCTGCCTCAAGATGTGATCAACACCGCCGCGCAAACTGCCGAGAAGAAAGGTCATCTGGGCAAATGGGTGTTCACCACTCAACGTCCATCTATTACCCCTTTCCTCACCTATGCCGACAACCGCGAGCTGCGTGAGAAGATCTACAAGGGTTACATCGAGCGTGGCAACAATAATAACGCCCACGATAACAAGAAAATCCTGGCCCAGATGGCGGCCCTTCGTGCCGAGCGTGCTCAGCTGATGGGCTACAAGAGCCATGCCCACTTCGTCCTCGAAGAGCGCACCGCCAAGACACCCGAAAACGTCTACGGCCTGCTAGACAAGGTATGGCCTGCCGCACTTGGCCAGGCCAAGGCTGAGGTCGCCGTGATGCAGAAACTGATCGACGAAGAAGGCGGAAACTTCAAGCTAGCCGCATGGGACTGGTGGTACTATGCCGACAAGATCCGTGTGGCCAAATACAGCTTTAACGAGCAGGAAACCCGTCCCTACTTCTCCCTGGAAAACACGTTGAAGGGTGTCTTCTACACCGCCAATCGTCTCTACGGCATCACGGTCAAGGAGCGCACCGATCTGCCTAAGTACAACGATGAAGTGCGTACCTGGGAAGTGTATGACAAAGACGGTTCTCTGATGGCAATCTTTCTGGGCGACTACTATGTACGTGACAGCAAGCGTGGCGGGGCCTGGGCAAACTCTTACCGCCAGCAATATAGAATGCACGGCGTCGAGTCTAAGCCGATTATCGTCAACGTGCTTAACTACCCACGTCCCGTGGGCGATGAGCCGGCGCTGCTGACCTTCGATGAAGCCAGTACCCTGTTCCACGAGTTTGGTCATGCCCTGCACGCCATGCTGTCAGACGTTGAGTATCGCTCACAGGCTGGCACCTCGGTACCACGTGACTATGTTGAGTTCCCGTCACAGGTCATGGAAAACTGGATGACGCAACCCGAAGTACTGGCACAATTTGCCAAGCACTACAAGACGGGTGAGGTGATCCCTCAGTCTCTGGTCGAAAAGATTCAGGCGGCCAGCAAGTTCAACCAGGGCTTTGCCACGGTAGAATATATGGCGGCGACCAAGCTGGATCTCGACTGGCACACCCTAAGTGACTTCGAACCTAAGGATGCCGCCAAGTTTGAAGCCGACTCGCTCAGCAAGATGGGACTGATTGAGGAGATCGCGCCGCGCTATCGCAGCACCTACTTCTCACACATCTTCTCGGGTGGTTACTCTGCCGGTTACTACAGCTACCTCTGGTCTGATATTCTGGGCGCCGATGCCTTCGAGGCGTTCAAAGAGAACGGTATCTTCGACAAGGCAACCGCCGACGCCTTTAGAAACAACGTACTGTCTCAAGGCGGCAGCGACGATCCTATGCAGCTCTACAAGCAGTTCCGCGGTAAAGAAGCGGGGATCGAACCACTGCTTCGCAGCCGTGGCCTACTAGCCAAGTAATCGGCCCTGTAAGTCGCAGATAAGTCTGTCGACACGTTAACAAAAAGCACGCTCAGGCGTGCTTTTTTTATGTCGTCAAACCGGCAGGTTGTGCAATTAGGCAACAACTTGCTCAAGGCGTCAGCAAAACACAGCAAGCCGATACAAACTGTCACATAAACAGTGGCTTATTGTCACAGTTTTTACATTTCATCTCTCTATAATTCGCCAGGCGGCACTCGGGTTCGCCAGGCCCAACGGCCTGCTCAGCCAGACCTTTATCGTGGCCTTTAACAACTACCGCGCCTTCGGCGGCAAGTTTGCCGGTACGGGGTCTGATTATGTGGTGATGGAACTGCCAGACACCAACCGCGAGGCACTGGCAGCCTATATCACAGCGCAGTCCAAGCCAAACGATCAGGGCGGCTATGACTGCATGGTCGACCCAAGAGCCGACTACAACTGGGACTTCAAGACCATCAGCACCCAGGTGGCGCTAGATATTCGCTTCGAGACCCAAAACAGCGACAAGGCAGACAAGTTCATCAACGACAACCAACTGCGTAACATGCAGAAGTTGGCCGAGCCCGATGCATTGGGCTTTGCGGTGTACCGCATCGATCTCACCAGCGAACCTGTTGCCAAGTAATAGGGTAAAAAAACACCCTAAATAGAAAGCGCCTTCGGGCGCTTTTTGCTTGCACGCGCCATTTAAACTCGCGTAAATTGTGTCATCACAGTCACCAACATAACTTGCGCCGCCTTATGTCATTAAGCCAACTCCTCTTTTCACAATCTTGCGAAAACAACAAGGCGCCGATTTTGGCGGTGCTGCAACAAAGCTTTAAGACGACGCGCCGGGTTCTGGAGATCGGCAGCGGCACGGGTCAGCACGCGGTATTCTTTGCCTCCCACCTGCCCCACCTCACCTGGTGCCCCAGCGATCAGCCGCAGTTTATCGGGCCGCTAGCGCGGCGCATCGAGCTGCAGGGCGGCGATAATATCGCGCCGCCCGTTCCCCTGGATGTCACCGCCCCCTGGCCGCTCACACCGGGAGAGGTCGACGGGATCTTCAGTGCCAACACCCTGCATATCATGGGTGAGGCCATGGTGGTCGACTTCTTTAAGGGCGTTGAACGCCACCTCAGCGACACAGGCAACCTCTGTGTCTATGGCCCCTTCAACTATCACAATCAATACACCAGCGAGAGCAATCGCCAGTTCGATATCTGGCTCAAGCATCGCAACATCCACAGCGGCATTCGCGACATCGAATGGATAACTGAGCTCGCCAAGGCGGCAGGCCTCAATCTGCAGGCCGACCATGAGATGCCGGCCAACAACCGTTTGCTGCATTTCATGCGCTAACGCCATTACCCTGTCGCTTACTCTTTTAATGGCCAAGTGATAGGGCATTAAAAAAGGGCCTTGCGGCCCTTCTTGCTAGATAGAATCTGGCTCAATCCTAACTTGCTCATGCAAATCTGGCTGAGTCGAATCTGGTTTAGTCAAAATCGCTGTCTTGTAACTGAGTCAGCAGCTCGCAGCTGCGCTCCATCTGGTAGCGGAAACTGCGGGTTTGCGGAGCCCAGTAACTCATGTAGAACCTGGCGGTAATGAGCTTATTGGCATAGAAGGCATCCTCTTCACCACCTGCTATCGCCTGGTTAGCCGACACCGCCATGCGGGCCCACATCCAGCCCAGCGCGACTATGCCTAAGATCTGCAGATACCCCATGGAGGCGGCGCCTATGATGTCGGGATTCTTAACGCCATTGGCAACGATATACTGGGTCGCCTTCTCGAGATCTGTGATGGCCTCCATCAGTGGCAGCAGGTAAGGTTTAAGCGTCTCATCCTCGAGGTGCTCGGCCAGGAAGGGCTTAACCATCTCAGACCAGAGTCCGAGGGCCTCGCCCTTATCGGCGAGCAGTTTACGCCCAACCAAATCCAGCGCCTGAACGCCATTGGTGCCCTCGTAGATCATGGCGATACGGCTATCGCGCACAAACTGCTCCATGCCCCACTCGTGGATATAGCCATGGCCACCATAGACCTGCTGGGCATCGACACAGGCCTTAAAGCCTTGATCTGTCACGAAACCTTTCACCACAGGGGTAAACAACGCCGCTAACTTGGCCGCCGTAGCCACCTTGGCCTTATCCTGATGACGATGGGACTCGTCGAGCCAAAGCGCCTGCTGACCCATCAGCGCCCTTGCGCCCTGGTTAAAGGCTTTCTGAGCCATCAACATGCGTCTGACATCGCCGTGAACCAGAATAGGATCGGCCGGCTGCTCGCCCGCCTTCACGCCGCTCAGGGCGCGCCCCTGTAGACGCTCTCTGGCATAGCTCAGGGCATTTTGATAGGCGATCTCAGACACCCCAAGCCCCTGCACACCCACACCGAGTCTCGCCTCGTTCATCATGGTGAACATGGCTTTAAGCCCCTGATGGGGTTCGCCCACCAGCTCGCCGATGGCACCATCGAACACCATGACACAGGTAGAGTTACCATGAATACCCATCTTATGTTCTAGGGCGCTGGCCTCGACGCCGTTTTGACAGCCTAAGCTGCCATCCTCTTTCACCAGATATTTAGGCACGGCGAACAGGGAGATCCCCTTCACCCCTGCCGGCGCATCGGGCAGGCGCGCCAGCACAAGATGCACTATGTTTTCGGCCAGATCATGATCCCCTGAGGAGATAAAGATCTTCTCACCGCTGATGGCATAGGTGTCCTCGCCCACCGGCTTGGCCTTGGTACGCAGCAGCGCCAGATCCGTGCCCGCATGGGCCTCGGTCAGATTCATGGTGCCTGTCCATTCGCCCGACACCAGCTTTTCGAGATACTTGGCCTTAAGCGCGTCGCTGCCGTGGGCATGAATGGCGGCGTAGGCGCCGTGGGTTAGCCCCGGGTACATGGCGAAGGCCATATTGGTCGCGGTCTTCATCTCGGTGGCAAACACGCCGATGCACTCGGGAAGCCCCTGACCACCATATTCAGGATCGCTGGTCAGCGTCGCCCAGCCATTATCAACATATTGGCGATAGGCCTCTTTAAACCCTTGGGGGGCACGCACCTGGCCCTCGACCAGCTGGCAGCCCTCAACATCACCTTTGCTGTTGAGCGGCAGCATGATCTCTGTGGTAAAGTCGGCGACCCCTTGAAGGATAGCGTCACTCAATTCGGCGTCGATCTCATCGAATCCCTGAAGGTCGTCTCGCTCATAGATATTGAGTAACTCGGAGAGAATAAACTGATAGTCGCGCAGTGGAGCTTGATAGATTGGCATTCCTTATTCCTTCTATTGTCGAATTCCAAAACGAACAGGCGCAGGTAGGCTTATTAGCGCTCGCTCAACTATAGTGCTCCGACCACTTTACCCAAATCTGCTCAAAAATACAGCCCTTAAACCAGGCTGAATTCCCCTCGACCTTGAAAAGCACAAAAACAATCAATGTCATACTACAGCTTAGGGATAAAACTCTGTAAGCTAGGTCATCAAATGATTTACCCGCCCGGCCTAACTCGTGAGGAGCATTTATGGGTTCTGTAACCGTCAAGAAACATCCCCAAGGACTCGAATATGTCGAGGTCGATACCGATCTCTGTCAGGCACGCATATTCATGCAAGGTGCCCAGATAGACAGGTTTCAGCCTAAGGGACAAGCCCCGCTGCTTTGGGTATCGAGCGCCGACGATTATCAGCCCGGCAGCGGCATTCGTGGCGGCATTCCTGTCTGCTGGCCTTGGTTTGGCATGCATGAAAACCCGCAGTGGCCGCAGCACGGCTTCGCCCGAACCCGTCTGTGGAACTTAGATGCGGTGCAGATGCGCGATCAGGTGGTCGAACTCAAGTTTAGCCTGACCATAAACGATGACGATAGGCAGTACTGGGCCCATCCGAGCCGGGTCGAGCTGATCTTCACCCTGAGCGATAGCCTCAGTGTCAGCCTGGTCAACACCAACTTGGGAGACGCGCCCATCAACCTGACCCAGGCGCTGCACACCTATTTCCCTATCGAGGATATTCACACGCTAAAGGCCAGCGGCTTTAGCGGTGCCCGCTATATCGAATTTGGTGAAGGCCCCTACCCTCAAGCGGGCGATGAGGTACTGTTTGATCGGGAAACCGACCGCGTCTACACCCAGCTAGGCGGCTGCCAGTTGCTGCACACCCCACAGGGGATCATCGAGGTGCGCCGCGACAACAGTCACTCGGCGGTGCTCTGGAATCCGTGGATAGAGAAATCCAAGCGTCTGTCACGCTTTAACCCTCAGGACTATCTCACCATGGTCTGCCTCGAGGCCGCCAACGTGTTGGAAGATAGGGTCGAACTGGCACCGGGCGAGTCCCATACCCTTAGCACACACATCCGCTGGCTGCCTGAGGCGGAGTCTTAACAGGATTTGGCTGGGCATGTGTAAACCAGATCCGGCTTGAGCCGATATTTGGCCCGATATTTGGCCAAATATAGAGAACCAGGCGCCGCATCTATAGGGCGCCCTCTGATTAACATCAGGCCTTGGGGTAAGCGAGCTAAAATAGAACTGTTAGCGCCGATAAATGGCAAAGCAAAACGACGTAAGCTAAACAACTAAAGCCAGAAAGCTAAAGCTAACTAAGGCAAAACAACCAGAGACAGGGACAGATGTCGCGACGTTTTTTCACCTCCCGCATCACTAAATTACTCGCCGGCGCCTTGCTGCTGTCCCTGCTGCTCTTCGTGCTAGTGGCGAGTCAACTGGAAAATCTGGTCAAACGTCTCGCCAACCCCTATCTAACGGATGCCGGTATCAGCATAGAAACGCTGCGGCTCAGCCCTGCCGATCTCATGGATCTTAAGCTGCCCATGGCACTGCTTAAGGTCGACAACAATCTGGTGAGGCTCGAGGATGTTGGGCTAACGCTCGCCAAAGACTGGCTATCTACGCCAATCGGCCTGGCACAGATAGAATCTCTCGCCGTGCGCCGCGCACAGGTATCCCTCAGCCAAGACTACTTTGACAGCTTGGGTCGCCAGCAAGACTCAGGTGCCAGCAGCGCCCTAAACTTAGGCGCTCTGCCCCAGATCGCCCTGGGTGAAATAAGCTTTAACCTGCTAGGCAAACAGTCACCAGGCCTGGGCGCTAGGTCTCAACCACTGGGACTCAAACTCGATTATCTTAACCTGGACAATCGAGGCCAGCTCACCGGCGGCCTTAGCTTCTATCGGGCGCCGCTATTGACCCTGGCGGCGACACTCGACAAGACGCGCTGGCAACTCTCTAGCCGACTCGAATTCGAGCCCCTCGGCCGCCTTATCGGCGAACTCAGCTCGCTGACATCTAATGCGCCAAAAATAAGCTCAAGATCAGCTTCGTCGGCAGGGCAACAGACGCCAGCCCTCGTTGAGGTGCCCCTTATGGTGGCTGCATTGCATGATGTCAACGCGCGTTTAACCCAGGCGTTTTCCCTAAGCGGCAGTCTCAGTTCCCAAGGCGAGTTAGACCTTATCAAAGGCGAACTTCACTCCCGCCATGAGTTTAACGATCTGAACATCACCCTGAAACGGCTCGCTGACCAGCCACTGTCGCCGGCGATCGCCATAGCCGTGAACAGCCATGCTCCATCTAGTCAAGAGCAAAACGATCATGCTCAATCTAGTCATGCTCAAACCCGTCATGCTCATTCGGCTAAGAGCATGGCAGTTGACCTTAGTGGCCCCCTAAACGATCTGCATCTTACCCTATCCCCCTTTTTGCTCACCAGCAGCACTTCACTTACGCAGCTCAGAGAACTGGCCGGGGAATCCGCATCGTTTGGCGCGCTGCTAACGGCGCTTAAAGCCCAGTCACCGAATGAGCAGACGGTAGAAGTCGCCCTCGCACTCGGCGCGCCAACCAGCGTTAACCAGGTGAATGAGGTGCGAGAGACACAAACAAACGACGCGCAGCGAAGCGCCGAGGCGCTGAACCTTGCCATCAAGGATCAAACACTGACGCTTGGCACTATCACCGCCAAAATAGCCACTCAGGGCGCTGTGCTAAGTGCCAGGCTCGAGCAGGCCAAATTAGCTAAGATAACACCGCAAGAGGCCTCCCAAGAATCAAAGCAAAAAGTCAGGCAAACAACTGAGCCTGCGGAGACGCGACAGGCAAGCTCTCTCTCTGCCAGGCAACTCATCGGCGACTGGCAAATTGAAACTCAGCTAAAGCTGCCACTGTGCCTCATGCTGCCGCCATACCCACAGCCAAAAACAGTGCAAGATCTGCAGACAAGCCAAGGCTGTGAAACCATTGCAGAAAGCGAACCGGCCAGAGGGAATAGAGCAAACATAGCGAAGAAGCCAAACATAGCGAAGAAGCCAAACATAGAAAATCGCCTGAACCTGGCCGCCGCAAACCTGAAAATCCAAGGCAGGCTCGATGCACGGCAAGCTGAACCGACGACAGCAAGTGCTAATGACACGAGAGGCCCGGAATCGAGCGCTCTCGAGTTGACGTTGGCAGGCCAGCTCGCTCTGACCCAGCCCGAGTTTACTCATCAGGATCTTAAGGTCGGCGCAAGTAAAATAGCCACAGAGATACCTGAGCCTATGCATCTCACCCTAAAAGCAGGGCCAGAGCCGGCGCTAAGGCTTGACTGGCAAGGGTTAAATGTCACAATCGACGGGCACCATCTCAGTTGGCCAACAAATGACAATAAGCAAGGCACGGCGAGCAGTGAGGCTAACAAGTTAACCTACGAGTTACTCGCTAGGCTTACCAGCGAACAGACTCGCACCACACTGGGCGCCGGCCATTTCTCCCTTGCGCAAGGCAACCCCATACTCGCCGAGCTGAGTCACTTTAAGAGCGTGACCCACTCCCCTCATCTTGTTATGCCTGCTCCCTTAACGGCCGACACTCCAAATACGTCGCCGCTACATGAGCTTGCCCAAAATCAGCGTGAGCTATTTGCAACTGAGCTAGTGCTTGAAGCAGTGAACCCCGTGCGCCTGGATGAGCAAACTCTGCTTATCCCACCCATTGAGGCTAAGGTAATTTCGCTCGCCGCAAGCGAACAGAAAGCCGTTAAGGATCAGGCTCAAGTTCAGGCTCAGGCCCAAGCTAATAACCAAGCTCAGGGTCAGACTAAAACGCAACAGCAGGCACAGACTCATGCTCAGACCCAAACTATGCGGCTCAACCTGGACGAACTGAGGCTGGCGACACAGACCATTAGGCTAACGCCTCAATCGGCCAGGGACGACTCAGACACAAAAGCCGATGCAAAGGCTAACCCTGACGAGCCTGCAGCTGCCTTCTCATTTTCGCCAGATGCCCTGCTAGCAGCGCCCTGGCAGAGTAGCATAGACTACCGGCTGACCAACCTTAAGCTGACTCAAGAGAGGCTTCGCCTCAATAAATTGCGCCGCAAGACGCTCATTAAGCTGCCTAGCGCCAACCTTAGTCAATCGCTGCAATGGCATGGCATTGAGCCGCTAACAGAGCCCAAAAAAGTAACTACACCTTTCGCGACAATGAGCCAGATGCCATCAAAAAATTTGATCCAAGCACCAGATGACTTGATTAAAGCACAGCCACATTTGCGCAAAGGCGATTCACTAAAAAGCAATGCCATCGAGCACTATGGGCTGACCACCCTTGAGCAGTGGAATATCGACGGCCTGCCGTTTGCGAGCGAGCATCACCTGGCGCTTTCAAACAGTTTGACACCTCAAGTACTTAAGGGGGCTCTCACCCTGACAAGTGACGCCAACGAGCTGATCAAACGCCTGACGCGCTTGGCAGGCGAGCCCCTTGAAGACTCCTTGATCGGCGATATCGCCCTGACCAGCAAGCATCGCCTCAATTGGCACGGCGATAACATGGACTTTAGGTTTGCCTTAACCCCAGAGGTCAAGCTCAGCGAGGGCAGCCTTAACGCCCTGCCGTTCGAACAGGCCGAGTTTAGCGGCCAATGCCAGCTAGCAGGCGTAAAAGGCGCGCAGGCACTATGGGCTAAGTTTAGCTGTGATCCCCTGTCGCTCGATGTCGCCGCCTTCAACCCGGGGGTGTTGCTGACCGACATTAACGCTCATGCCAAACTCAAGTTGGATCTGACCCAGGGAGCGAATGATGCGTCGCTCGATAGAAAGGCTGAGGATGACATGGTGCTGAGTGGCGCCGATGTAAAACTCGATGCCAGGGCCAATACCCTGGGCGGCGAGATCCTACTGCCCATCTTCGACCTCAACCTGGGCGCTCCCTCCTCCGCCTATCTGGTGCTACAGGGGCTGGATCTCGAACAGCTACTGGCGGCGCAGCCACAAACAGGCATCTATGCCGACGGCATCTTCGATGGCGTACTGCCGGTCCGGCTAGAAGATGGCCAGGTGAACATCACCCAGGGTCAGTTGGCGGCGCGCGCACCGGGCGGGCTCATCAAGGTAGATGACAATCCGGCCGTGCTGCAGATGCGCCTGTCACAACCCTATCTCGATTTTGCCTTCTCGGCACTGGAAGAGCTGCACTACACCCAGCTGTCCAGCAGTTTCGACATGGCCCCCAACGGCGATGCCTTGCTTAAAGTCCAGGTGAAAGGACGGGCCAAAGATATTGAACGCCCTATCCATTTGAATTACGCTCAAGAAGAGAATATGTTGCAGTTACTCAAGAGTTTACAAATCGGTGATAGACTGCAAAGCGAAATCGAGCGCGCCATGGCCAACTAGTTCAGCGCCAAACGTTCAGCCTATGGTCATCTTAGGGATCTACACTAAGACCATAGCCAATGAAATTTTCAACCAGATTAAGGAAGCACTGTGAAGAAATTGCTAACCTTGCCGACGATAACCCTGAGCCTGGCCGCCGTGCTGCTCATGGGCGGCTGCACGCCAACGGTCAAGATAGAGCCACCGGAAAAGCCTATCGTTATCAACCTTAACGTTAAGATTGAACATGAGATCAAGATTAAGGTGGATAAAGAGCTCGATGAGCTGATCAACAACGATGAACTCTTCTAATCAAGGTATAAGGTGATCCCAATGAAAAGCAAAATACTCGTCCTCATGGCCGGACTTCTTCTCAGCCTCAATGCCTTCGCCATCTCGTTGCAAGACGCCAAGGCGCGGGGGTTAGTGGGCGAACAGGTCAATGGCTATCTCGGTGTGGTGGTCAACAACAGCGAAGCAAGCGCCCTGGCCAAGTCGGTCAACGCCAAGCGTAAGGCCCACTATGAAAAGATCGCCCGTAAAAACCAGATAAGCGTCGATGACGTAGCCAAGCTTGCCGCCGAAAAGGCGATAGCGGCCGCCGCCAAGGGCCATTACATTCAGACCCCCCAGGGTAAGTGGGTCAAGAAATAGCGGCTTTACTCTTAAGCAGCTTAAGCTGCAAAACCAGAACGAATAAGCGACGCCTATGCGTCGCTTATTGATATTCACACTTTTCTTTCCCTTTAACTCTCCCTTTATCTTTCCCTTTAACTCTCCTTTTTACTCGCCTCTCCTTTTTAATTTCCCTTGTCGCCTAAACGGCTATTGCCTAAGGAAGGTGCGAACAAGTCGTCGCACAGCTCTGGCTTTGATAGCAGCGACAGTTCAAGGCATTCAACTGAGGGCATGCCGAGGCCTGCTGAAGTTGAATAACGCCGAAATGGTGTTGCTATCAAAGCCCCGCAGGGCGAGGCTTACAGCGGTATTTGCTGCGTTACAGTTCTTGCGAAGGACTAGGGCCATTCGCTGCAAACTGTGCCTAGCATCTATCCACTTTAAGCACACGCAGAGCAAGCANGTCGCACAGCTCTGGCTTTGATAGCAGCGACAGTTCAAGGCATTCAACTGAGGGCATGCCGAGGCCTGCTGAAGTTGAATAACGCCGAAATGGTGTTGCTATCAAAGCCCCGCAGGGCGAGGCTTACAGCGGTATTTGCTGCGTTACAGTTCTTGCGAAGGACTAGGGCCATTCGCTGCAAACTGTGCCTAGCATCTATCCACTTTAAGCACACGCAGAGCAAGCACGGGACTTATTCGCACCTTCCCTGGCTTTTAAATACTCGATGTTGATGGCGGTTTTATTCTTGCGGGGATGCTTCTTCAGCGCCCGAACTTTGCCGGGACGCTCTGCTATCAGCCATTCCACATTAGTATCTTCTAGCTCTTCGCGTTTTTCCGCGCCTTGATAACCAGCATCACCAGAGATGAATTCCTCGTCGCCATGTAACAGATTTTTCAACTGGTTCAGGTCATGTTCATTGGCGGCGGTGGTCACCAACGTATGGGTGAGGCCACTCTTTGCATCCACGCCAATGTGAGCTTTCATACCGAAGTGCCATTCATTGCCTTTTTTAGTCTGATGCATGTCCGGGTCACGTTCATTCTTTTTATTTTTAGTGGAGCTGGGTGCTTGAATAATCGTGGCATCTACCAATGTTCCTTGCGTCATCATCACACCGCAATCCGACAGCCATTGATTGACCGTTTTGAATAACTTACGNCCTTTTTTAGTCTGATGCATGTCCGGGTCACGTTCATTCTTTTTATTTTTAGTGGAGCTGGGTGCTTGAATAATCGTGGCATCTACCAATGTTCCTTGCGTCATCATCACACCGCAATCCGACAGCCATTGATTGACCGTTTTGAATAACTTACGAGTGAGTTTGTGTTTTTCCAGCAAGTGCCTGAAATTCATGATGGTGGTGCGGTCAGGAATGGCTTTATCCAGTGACAGTTGTGCAAACTGACGCATCGAAGCAATCTCGTAAAGCGCATCTTCCATCGCCTCATCACTCAGACTGTACCATTGCTGCATACAGTGAATGCGGAACATCGTTTCCAGTGGATAGGGACGACGACCATCGCCCGCTTTTGGATAAAAGGGCTCAATCACTTCCAGCAGTTGAGTCCATGGTAACAGGTTGTCCATCCGAGATAAGAAAATCTCTTTACGGGTCTGGCGGCGCTTGCTGGAAAACTCACTATCGGCAAAAGTTAACTGTTGGCTCATGGGCGGTAATGGCTGTGATTTACTATGTAGCTATGATCTCACATCAGGGACTTATTCGCATCTTCCCTAAAACTTATCGCTAAATTAAGCATAAAAAAGGCCACCCTGAGGCGGCCTTTTCAAATCATGAAAAACTCAGCACTAGAAATTCAGCTTAGCCTTACCCTTGAGGCCATCGTTATCCTCAACCGTGAGTTTCACCTTGCCGGCGCGATGTCCAAAGCTGAAGGCCACAGGGCCGGTCTGCTTGCTGCCGTTGTTGAATTTCCACGACTGGGACACTAACTCGCCATCTGTGTCATAGCTCAGTGAGACGAAGATATCCATAAACCAGAGATCCAGATGCTCGATAACGGCAACAAGCTTTTGCAGCACAATCCACTTATCTTAAGTAAGTGAAGCGTGCCTTTAAGGAAGTGTCACCCAGGTTAATCGAGGAACTCGCAAAGAGTGCAAACGGCAGATGAAAACAAGGCTCGCAACACAGGCTGCGAGCCTCACTTAAATTAAATTTTTAGCCCGATAACGCAGATCAGTTATCCTGCCAAATCATAACCTTAGCCTGCTCTCCGCCCTTACGGGTCGCGCGGTACATGCCTTCGGTGTTAAATGGGGTGGCAATATTGCCGCGCTGGTCGATGGCGATCACCCCGCCGGTGCCGCCCGCGGTAATAAGTCGCTGATTGATCACCTCATCCGCCGCCTGCAGAATCGATTTTTGCTGATACTTCACCTTGGCACAGATATCCCCCGCCACATGGTAGCGAATAAAGTACTCACCATGGCCGGTGGCCGACACGGCGCACACCTGGTTTTCCGCATAGGTGCCCGCGCCGATCACCGGCGAATCGCCGATACGCCCGAAGCGTTTAACCGTCATGCCACCGGTTGAGGTACCGGCGGCCAGATTGCCCTGCTTATCCAGGGCCACGGCGCCCACGGTGCCAAATTTATAATCCAGATCCAGGTAGTCTACCGATGCCTGGTAATCCGGCTTGCCACCCGACTCACTCTCGGCCTGTTTCAGCTTGGCCTTCGCATCAATGAGCTGCTGGTAGCGGCTGTCGGTATCAAAATAGCTCACAGGTACCAGGCTAAAGTCCTGGCTTAGGGCAAACTCTTCAGCGCCTTGGCCCGACAGCATCACATGAGGCGACTTCTCCATCACGGCGCGTGCCAGATTAATAGGGTTCTTGATATGTTTAACACCGGCCACCGCGCCGGCATTGAGGGTGCGACCATCCATGATGGAGGCGTCCATCTCGTGGGTGCCGTCATAGGTATAGACAGCGCCTTTACCGGCATTAAACAGTGGGCTGTCTTCGAGAATATTGATGGCCGTCGTCACCGCCGTCAGGCTATCGCCCCCCTTTTCCAGCACCTTGTAACCGGCATCCACCGCCTGCTTGAGTTTGTCACGGTAGGCTTGCTGCTGCGCCTCGGTCAGCTTGGCCTTAGAGATGGTGCCGGCACCGCCATGGATGGCGATAGAAAACGGCTGGTTCTCGGCCGCAGCAGAGGTGCTCATCAACAGGCCCAGCAGGCCGGCTATCAGGGTGGGGGTAATAGTGCTTCTCACGGTAGGCTTCCTCATTATTGTTTGCCTTCTTTGTACCGATTTTCATCATTAATTACAATCATCATCTTGCTTGGCCTCCATAATCTGCGACAATAAACAGCAACAAACTTTTCAACTAGATAGAGCCTTTTTCTTGCGGATCTTTGCGACCTTATCCCGGCTATCGACACTCGCCCTACTCTGCCTGTGCATGGGGGTATCGCCAATCTGGGCGAGCGACTGGTTAACGGTCGAGATCGACGGCGCCGACAAGGCGCTTAAACGCAACATCACGGCTCACCTTGGCGCCCTGCCAAGCTCTGAGGTGCAACGCCGCGCCTTTATCTTCAACGCCGATGAAAACATCGAGGCCGCGCTGCACTCCCTCGGCTACTACAAGGGCAAGATAGACCAGCAACTGGAGAGCCCGGAAACCGGCCCCTGGACCCTGCGCCTATCTATCACCCCAGGTGCGCCGACGGTGATCCAGTGGATCGACATTCAACTGACAGGCGAGATCCTCGATGACAAGGCGGTCAACGACTGGCTCGAGCAGATCAGCCTAAAGCCTGGCGATGTGCTCAATCATGGTGAATATGAGGCGATCAAGTCTCAGCTGCTCACCTATGCGTTGGCCAGGGGCTATTTCGAAGGCAAGTACCTCACTAACCAGATAGTGGTCAACCGGGATCTCGACAGCGCACAGATCAGTCTGCATTACGACTCAGGCCCGCGCTATCGCATCGGTGAGGTGAGCTTCAACGGCCACGACCTGGTGCCGGGTTTTCTCGACCGCCTGATCCCCTTCAAGCCCGACTCCCATTACAGCACGGGTAAATTAGGTGCACTCAACCGGGAGCTAGTCGATACCGGCTACTTCACCAACATCAAGGTGCTGCCTCAGCTCGATAAGATGCAGGACGACAGGGTTCCCATTCGGGTAGAGGTCACCCCAAGGCCCAGTCACTCTATCGAGCTAGGTTTGGGCGCCGACGTCGGCAACTCCATCGACAATAATATCGAGCCCAGAGTCAGGGTCACCTGGCGAACGCCGCAGATCAATCGTTACGGCCACTCCCAGGAGAGCAGCGTAGAATGGTCGCCGGACAGGCCAAAATTTCTGACCACCTACACCATCCCCATGAGCCATCCGCTGGACGATCAGCTCAAGATACGTGTCGGCCTGCTCAGGGATAAGTATGGGGTTACCCAAGTCTATGACGCCGATAAACGCGACTTTCGCAACACAGGTGAGCTGGAATCGGTCAAGAAACTCGTCGGGGTCGTCAGGCAGAAGCGGTTGAAGAATCAATGGCTGTTTACCTATTCGTTGGATGCCATCAACGAAGAATATGCTCAGTCGGATATCGATTATAATCCCGACGTTTTACTGCTGGGCACCAGCCTGTCGAAAACCACTCGTGGCGATAAGAGTCTGGATCCTAAGTCGGGCTTCTTTCAATATTACAGCCTGGAACATGCCGACCCGACACTGGGCTCAGATCTGCGCCTGACTCGGCTACAGGCCAAGTTTAAGTGGATAGACACCTTCTTCGACAAACACAGGTTTGTCTCCCGGCTGGATCTGGGCGCCAACCTGGTCAAAGATGACGAACTGCCCTTGGTACCGCCTTCGCTACGCTACTTCGCCGGGGGCGATCAAAGCATCCGCGGCTATAGCTATCACGAACTCGGCCCCTATATCGACTATACCAATAGTGAAGGTCAGCTGGCCCGCGTGGTGGTCGGTGGCCGCTATCTGCTGGTCGGCAGCCTGGAATATCAGTACTATCTTACCCCGACATGGCGAGTCGCCAGCTTTATCGATGCCGGTAGCGCCTTCGACAGTCAGCAGTTCGAGCCCATCGTCTCGGTTGGCGGCGGCATCCACTGGATCTCCCCCATAGGGCCGATCAAGCTGGATCTCGGCGTCGGTCTGAAAGAGACAGACACAGTGGATCGCAGCTGGCGCATTCATATCACCATGGGGGCCGAGCTATGATAGAAACGCCCGATGATTTAACCCCGTCTCAGGAGCAGGCCCTGGGGCTTAAAGGCGAAACGCCCGCTAATGAAAAGGCGCAAAGGCCAAGATCTTTGCTGTACCGCCTGGCCTGTTGGCTGCGTAACCTGGTTCGCGTGCTGCTCTATCTGCCGCTGGCCCTGCTTATCCTGCTGGCCATACTGATAGGTACCCCCTTTGGCAGTCATGTGGCGGTGAATCTCGCCGATCTCTTAGTGCCAGACGTAAACCTAAGCTATGGCGGCGGCACGCTCAATGGCCAGCTAAAACTGGAGCATGCCAAATGGCAGATGGCCGGCATAGAGGTCGAAACAGAGGGGCTTAGCCTCAAATGGCGTCCCCTGTGTCTGCTGCAGCGTCAGCTCTGCGTCGATTCCCTTGGCGCCGATGCGGTGCGGGTAGAGATAGATACCGACAAGCTGGCATCGTCGACGCAGGAGGAAAAACCACCCGTTGAGCAAATCGAGGACGATGACCCGCTCACCCTGCCCTTCGGCATTATCCTCAACCAGAGCGCCCTGCAGCAAATCAGCGTGCGGGTGAATCAGATGCAGTTTAATGCAGACGATCTTGCGGCCAAGGCCAGCTGGCTCGAGACGGGCCTACGGGTCAATCGTCTCGACAGCCAAGGGCTGATGGTGTCTATCCCCCTGGGGCAAGGCGAGGGCTCGGCTCATGCTAATACTCAGGCTAACTCTCAGGCTATCAATGGGCCTAATACTCAGACAAACACTCAGACTCAAGTACCTACGCCAGTCCAGGCACAGACGCAGGCAACAGCAAGTCGACAAGATGAGACAGACTGGCCCCTGAGCCAACTGCCCGAGGTCGAGATCCCCATGCCTATCTTTATCGACGGTGCGCAGCTGATCGACAGCCAGCTCAGGCTCGGCGAGCGTGTCGATAACTTTGCCGCCATCGACCTCGCGGGCAGCTACCTCGGCTATAAGATCACCCTGGACAACCTGGCCTTCAGCCACGACTACGGCAAGGCGCAGCTCGACGGTGAGATCAGCCTGACGCAAGATTATCCCATGGCGATTCACCTTCAGGCCGATCTCAACGCCAACGGCGTCAGCGAGTTGCCCGAGCTCAAGCGTCAACGCCTTAACGCCGAGATAAAAGGCGGTTTCGCAGACCTTGCCGTCAAGCTTAAGGGCGAAGGGCATCTGGTGCTTGACTTAGATGCCAAGGCCAATCTGAGCACAGCTGCGCTGCCCTACGAGTTACACCTGTTAAGCCCGCACCTGATGTGGCCACTGGGGCAGGCCCAATATGAGGCCAAGGCATTAACCCTCGAATCGAGCGGCAGCCTAAAGGCTCAACGGCTCAAGCTTAACGGCGAGCTAAGGACCCCCTACCATCCCTGGCTAACCCTGGAAGCCGAGTTGTCGCACCAGGATCAGCAGCTTGAGGTCGCCACACTCAGGGTCGACAGCGAGATGGGCAAGCTGGATCTTAGCGGCGCACTCGGTTACGGCCAGACCATTAGCTGGCAGCTTGCGGCCAACACTCAGGGCTTAGATCTCGCCCAGCTTAACATCGCGCCCGAGCAGCCCCTGCCCGCAACCCTGATCAATGGCAGCCTGCACTGTAAGGGGGAATTTAGTGATAAGGCCTGGTCGATAGGCATCAGCCAGGCAAATCTTGAGGGGCATGTGGACCAATATCCACTTAAGGTTCAGGGGGATATCGCCCTGAATGACAAGTTCCAACTTAACGCAGAGCATCTGCAAATCGACGCCCTCGAGTCCCAGTTAACCCTCTCCGGGCGGGTGGATGATGTCTGGGCACTGGATGGTCAACTGAGCGTGCCAGCCCTGAGCCTATGGGATCCGAGCGCCAGCGGTGCCATCGAGGCGGTCATCAATGTATCCGGCGACGATGAGCACCCCGAAGTCGCCATCAATGCCGATACCATAGAGCTCAAGTACGCCGATATCACTGTCGATAAGGCCAAGCTTATCGCCTTCTACCGTCCCCAGGATGCGCACCAGTTTGCATTGTCGCTGAAATCCTCGGACATCAAGGGGCAAGGCATGGAGCTGAGTAACCTCACCCTAGGCGTCAAGGGAGATATCACCAGGCAGAAACTGGGCCTGCAGACCTATGGCGATCTGCAGTTCAACACCTCGATCGCCTCAACCTATGATGAAAAGGCGCAGCGATTCGATGCCAAGATAAAGCGTATCAGCCTCAATTCACGCCTGGGCCCCATGGCGCTGGACGAACCTATCGACCTCTACTGGGACAACCAACAGGCGAAGGGTCAACTCTCCCCCTTCTGTTGGCGCCATGATGCCGCCAGTCTCTGTCTGACCGATCCCGCCGAGTTCGGTGACAAGGGCGATACCCGCCTGCAATTGGTAGGCGATCTCGGCGCCCTGCTGGCCCCCGTGCTGCCGGAAAACCTCAAATGGCAAGGCCCAACCCAGCTCGATGGCGAGTTTCAATGGGCCAAGGGTGCCAAGCCTACCGGTCAGCTGACACTGGCCATGGCACCGGGGCAGTTCGATCTCACCACCACCAAGCGACAGATCCAGGCCCAGTATCGCTACCTCAACCTCAAAGCCCGTCTGGATGAGCAGCAACTCGGCATCGACGCACAGCTGGAATCCGAGCGCTTTGCCAAGATAGACAGTCAGCTGGTGATCAGTACCGATCCCGAGCACAGGCTAAGCGGTAAGATAGATTTAAAGGATATCGATCTCCATGCCCTGTCCGACTTTACGCCGCAGCTAGAGGTCCTCAGCGGCCAGGTATCCAGCGCCATCATACTGGGCGGCACGCTGGATGAGCCGGATCTCAGCGGCACGGTCGACCTCGTCGACGGCCAACTGGCGGCGGCCGCCAACCCCACGCTATTGGATAACATCAGCCTCAAGCTCACCCTGCAGGGACAGACGGGACGGGTCGCGGGTCAGTGGACCATGGGCGATGGCAAGGCCGGCATAGAAGGCGATATCGACTGGACAGAGGGGCTCAATGGCAAACTCAACTTCAGCGGCAACAAGCTGGCCATCATTCAGCCGCCGCTGGCGATACTGGACGTGTCACCGGACATTGACATCGGCTTTAGCAATAAACACCTGGATATTCGCGGCAAGCTGGACGTCCCCTCGGGCCATATCACCATAGCTCAGCTCCCCGAGGGCGGCGTGGCCGAATCTGACGACGTGGTCTTCAACGACAGCCTCGCCAGTCAGGTACAGGTTAAAGACCCCATAGCGGTCACCAGCCAGATAGCTATCCAGGTCGGCGACAAGCTCGTCGTCGATGGCATGGGCCTGAGAGGCCTGCTCGTCGGTACCCTGGAACTGCGCCAGGCCGCCTTTAAGCCGCCGCTGCTCTATGGCGATATCAAGGTGGTGAACGGCAATTACAAATTTATGGGGCAGACCCTATCGATCAAGGCCGGTGAGGTGCAGTTTGTTGGTCCTATGGCGGTGCCTAACCTGAATATCGAGGCGATCCGAGAGATTAAGGATGAAGATGTGATCGCCGGGGTGCGCATTACCGGCACGCCGCAGAAACCCATAGTGACCCTCTTCTCTACCCCGTCCAAGGAGCAGGCCGAGATCCTCTCCTACATCATCAAGGGAACCGGATTTAACAGTAACGATTCGGATCAAAACAGCGCCCTGATGATGGGCGCCGCGCTGACCCTGGGCAATCAGCTGGGCAAGAACGCCTTTGGTAACCTGGGCAGCTCGGCATCCAACATCATCGAGAAGCTAGGGATCTCTAACGTGCAGTTTGACGCCAATGATGACGGTAAGGTCGCCATCAGCGGCTTTATCGGAGACGATTTGATGGTCAAGTATGGTGTGGGGGTGTTCAACCCCGGCTATGAGATGACGGTGCGTTACTACCTGATGTCTCAGCTCTATCTTGAGAGTGTCTCGGGGACCATCTCTAAGACCCTGGACATCTACTACAGTTTCGACATCGACTAGCGCCCTAACCTGCGCTAACCAGCAAGCCAGTACAGACACTAATAAAAAAGCCGCTCTCTAAGAGCGGCTTTTTTATTTAGACAGGGTCTTTAAACAGGTCTTTTAGACAGAACTTTTAGCCCTGGTTGGCCTCGGCCGACTGCATCAGGTTCGCCTTATAACGCTGCCACACCTTACCGCTGTTGATGCCATAGCTGCGCATCAATACCGGCACGTCGTTGTGGTTGTGCTCTTTGGCTAAGGCTTCGAGCGCCTGGTAGAAGTCTAGCGCCAGCTCGCGCGCCTTCTCGATGGCAAAATACTCTTCACCCACACGGCTATAGAGGCCCTTGAAACCGTTCAGGATCAACACATAAAGCGGGTTGCCAGAATGGTAAGCCAGGGTGTGATGCAGATGGTAATCGAATTCGATAAAGGCCTTAGCATCATCCTTTAGGGTCGCCAGTGGCGCTAACGCCTCTAATACCTTGTCTGGGTTGTAACGCACCGCGCCCTTAAAGTAGATGGCGCTGATGTTGGTACGGGCCGACAGCAGTTGCTCCAGCAGCACAGGCTCACCGGCAGGATTAAGCTCGGCGATGGTCTCAAGCACGTTAAGCCCAGAGGTTTCCCAGATATCATTAACCTTAGTCGGCTTACCGTGTTGAATGGTCAACCAGCCATCGCGGGCGAGGCGCTGCAGCACTTCGCGCAGTGTCGTACGTGTCACGCCGATCAGTTCAGACAATTCGCGTTCGGCTGGCAATATGGAACCGGGTGGAAACTTTCCCTCCCAAATCGAACGAACAATATACTTTTCGGCAAAGCTCGCAGGACCCTTCGCTTCAATAATATCTTTGTCTTTAGGCGTTACAGGTACTTGGGGGACAGTTGTCATCAGGCCACTATTCCAATTTATTCAAAGTTATCTTGGGCACTGATCATACCAGAGCGGCAAAAAATGGAAACCTAATCCGTAACATTACTGGATAAGATCAAGGACTCAGATCGCAATAATGAGCAAAATAGAGACCACATCAACAAGCTTGTGATATAGATTGCAGTTAATGTCTGTTTTTAGGCAATCTGAGCTAAAAAGGTATTAAATTCTACATATCATTAGGATACACTGAATTGAACAGCGGACTGTTCGTTAACTTTCTGTCAAAAAAAAATTATATAGATGAGAGGATGCCATGCCTGTGACCATGAGTCAGGCGTTTATTGACAATTTCTTAGGAAATTCTCCTAAGTGGTTCAAAATCGCAATTTTATCATTCTTAGTGATCAACCCGATCGTCTTCTACCTCAATCCATTTGTTGCCGGATGGTTACTGGTAGTCGAGTTCATCTTCACGCTGGCCATGGCGCTGAAATGTTATCCCTTACAACCCGGCGGTTTACTTGCCATCGAGGCGGTATTCATCGGCATGACCTCCCCCACACAGGTATTGCACGAGATCGAAGCCAACCTCGAAGTGCTGCTGCTATTGATCTTCATGGTCGCCGGCATCTACTTCATGAAACAGTTGCTACTGTTCGTGTTCACCAAGATGATCACCAAGATCCGCTCTAAGGTAGTGGTTTCCTTGATGTTCTGTGTGGCATCGGCCTTCCTGTCGGCCTTCCTCGATGCGCTGACCGTGATTGCCGTTATCATCGCCGTGGCCGTGGGTTTCTACTCTATCTACCACAAGGTGGCATCTGGCAAGAACTTTGCCGACGATCACGACCACACCTCTGACAGTCACGGCGAGGGGCATCCCCTGTGTGAAGACGAGCTAGAGGCATTTCGTGGCTTCTTGCGTAACCTGCTGATGCACGCCGGTGTCGGTACCGCATTAGGCGGCGTCTGCACCATGGTGGGTGAACCGCAAAACCTGATCATCGCCGCGCAGGCCAACTGGCAGTTTGGTGAATTTGCCCTGCGCATGGGCCCGGTGACCATTCCTGTGTTTATCGCGGGTATCGCGACCTGCTTCCTGGTAGAGAAATTCAAGTGGTTTGGCTATGGCCAACAGCTGCCCGAGGCGGTACATAAGATTTTGTCTGACTATGCCTCTTATGAAGATGCACGCCGCACCAACCACGACAAGATCAAGCTGGTCATCCAGGCCTTCGTCGGCATCTGGCTCATCGTGGGTCTGGCCTTCCACCTGGCCTCTGTGGGTCTTATCGGTCTGTCGGTGATCATCTTCACCACCGCCTTTAACGGCGTCACCAACGAGCATGCCCTGGGTAAGGCGTTTGAAGAGGCACTGCCTTTCACCGCACTGCTGGCGGTCTTCTTCGCCATCGTGGGCGTGATCATCGACCAACAGCTGTTTGCGCCTGTGATCCAGTGGGCACTGAGCTACGAAGGCAACACCCAGCTGGTGATCTTCTATATCGCCAACGGCCTGCTCTCTATGGTGAGTGATAACGTGTTCGTGGGTACCGTCTATATCAACGAGGTGAAGGCCGCGCTACTGGATGGCCAGATCACCCGCGATCAGTTCGACCTGCTGGCGGTTGCCATCAACACGGGTACCAACCTGCCATCTGTGGCGACGCCTAACGGTCAGGCTGCCTTCCTCTTCCTGCTGACCTCGGCCATCGCTCCGCTGATCAGGCTCTCTTATGGTCGTATGGTGTGGATGGCGCTGCCCTATACTATCGTATTGTCTATCGTGGGTATTGTGGCCATCGAGACAGGCTTCCTCAGCGACATGACCCAATACTTCTACGATTCAAACATGCTGATCCACCACTCTATGGCGGAAGCGGCAAAAGGCGCCGTCACCGGCCATTGATGAGCCTTCGGTCAATTAACCGGCCCTTAGGGGCCGATATTAGTCGTCACCAGACACTAATTTGTTGATTGACTGAACTTATCTAGTTTCGTAAAGTCTTAAAAACGCCTCTAGCAGTTAGAGGCGTTTTTTTATAGGAGAATATCGTTGAGTGCCCTGACCCGATTCGCACAGTCTCGCTTAGCCTGGACCATACTGCTACTGACTGCCCTAGGCCTGGAAGCTTGTGCCCTCTTCTTTCAACACGTGATGAAACTCGACCCCTGCGTCATGTGTATCTATCAGCGCCTCGCGGTACTCGGCGTATTAACCGCCGGCCTCATCGGCATCATCGGCCATGGCTATCGACTGATACGTTTTCTCGGGGTACTGGTATGGGGCGTTAGCGCGGCCTGGGGCCTCAAGCTAGCACTGGAACTGGTAGAGATGCAGACTAACCCGTCGCCTTTCTCCACCTGCTCCTTCCTGCCGGAATTTCCCGAGTGGATGCCACTACACGAATGGTTCCCCTCACTCTTTCTGCCTACCGGCATGTGCACCGACATCCCCTGGGAGATGTTTGGCATCACTATGTCACAGTGGATGGTGGTCGCCTTCAGCACTTACCTGATTGCCCTGGCGGTGTTTATCATTCCGGCGTTAATGCCGACTAAGAAAGCCTAATTGCGTTTAGGTTACCGCTTATAAGAAACGCCCTTAATGGGCGTTTTTTTGTGGCTAGCTATCGCCTAGCCACAGACGTACCTTGTTCACACATCTACCTTGAATCCTATTGACTAGATATTTGAAAGTCACTCCTTCAACCTAGTTAATAGCCTGCGGCTCGCTTATGTGCAGATACATCTGCTACACGCCGTAAATCCATCCCTGGAGGCTCGACGATGGCATCCCTGCCATCGACGTCCGCAGATGCATCTACACAGGTTATCTAACGTCTCTTCGATTTTGCGGAATTGATGGCGATTAGCATATCAAGCGCTCAATTTGTTTAAGCCAAAGGTTTTCGTTTTCGAATATAGATTTGGGAATTTCAATTCGCTTGAGTAACGACAACCAACGAGGTTATTTATCTGGGACACTTTGAAGCGTACCTTCACTGCAACCTAACGCCTGCCCGGCGGGTGCTGTACAAGGAAGTACCAATGTCGTGATCACAGGGATGTGAAAGAACGACGTATGTGCAAACACAATTTTGGCACGGTGAGTGAAGCAAAGCTTCGAGCTACGAACGAGAGGCATGGATGCCGAGCTGGCATTTAAACAGGGATGTTGTTTGAATATGTCCCTATACGCTCCACGCTGAGGAATCCCCTGATAACTTTGAGATAAATCATGAGATTAGAGTGAACTTGCACCTTGGAATGTGATCTGATTAAGCGCAAACAAAAACCAATCACGGACTTCCAAGGTGCAAGCGTTAACTATCTTACATCAATCTCTCTATCAACATTGCCCAGAAATTCACCAAAAGCGTCTAAATACCCTCATGGTTGCCTGCCGGGCTCTCATTGATTCAGACCGTCTTACATTGACCGCTTTAGGTCGT
>NZ_JAKEVJ010000037.1:0-38699 GCF_022398425.1 Shewanella sp. Isolate7
ATGGATGGTGTTCTCTTCTTCAATGCGGCGGATTTTCTTTTCTAGCTCGCGGATCCGCTGTTGTTCGGGGGTGAGCGGTGCGCCTTTGGGGGATACGCCTTGCTGCTCCTGTCGAAGCTGGTTTACCCATTTACGCATGGCTGAATTACTGACGCCTATCGCGCTTGCAGCCTCAGTTATGCTGTATCCCTGTTTCGTTACCAGCTGCGCAGCTTCTAATTTGAACTCTGCACTGAATGTCGGTCTTGTGTTCTTCATTTCTACCACCTTTTCTCTGGAAGTGAGTCTATCACTTCGTCTATTCAGGTGGCCAAATTCACTATGCCACTACAAGTTTAGCTTTCGGATTTAAATTATGTTTAATCTAAACGCGTTTGGTGCTGGTGGGCAAAATTAAGCATAGGCTAATAAATTGAATTACAAGCAACAAATGGCAAGCGCCCCTAGCTTGCGAGGCGAGGAGTTTAATCTTGTCAGGGTATCGATTTGTGGTGAATAAACCCTGGTCTGTGCCTCTGGTTTCTTTCTGCCCTTGGCCGAAGTACCATAGCCTGCAAGAAATGACTCTATGCGCCCAGCCTTTGTTGATGGGTGGGCAAAGGAAGGTGTGATCTTGGCTAATACGTTTAATGCTAGATTGGCGATTCATCGTCAGCGAGGTTTTAGTGGCATGCAGATCTTCATGATCGTGCTCCTGACCATGGTGCTGACCGCGGTGGCCAGCTTCTTTATCATCAAGACCTATATTTTTCCCTCGCCCTTTACCCCTGTGACCCTCAATGCGAAGGAGGAGCAGCGGCTGGACAGCAAGCTGTCGCAGCTGGGCTGGCAGGTGGAGCGCAAAGACGATCGCCACGGCGGGGCGGGTAAGCTTGAGCCCGAGCCCTATCGCGAGCGCGACGCCGACAGGCAGGTGACCTTTAGCGAGAAGGAGGTCAACGCCATGATAGGCCGTAATCCGGACTTTGCCGAGCGAGTGGCGATCGATTTCTCCGACAACCTAGCCAGTGCCAAGATCTTAATTCCCATTCCACAGGATTTTCCCGTCATGGCCGGTGAGATCCTGCGGGTGAACGCCGGGCTGGATATCCACCTGGATTCGGCTCGTCGCCCGGTGGTGGCGCTTGTCGGCGTCAGCCTGATGGGCGTGCCGATTCCCAACGCCTGGCTGGGCAACATGAAGAACGTCAATCTGGTGGGGGAGTTTGGTGATCGCGGCTTCTGGACCACCTTCGCCGATGGCGTCGAGGACCTGCAGATCCGCGATGGTGAGCTTTACCTTAAGCTAAGGCGTTAGCAAACAGGCCCTTGCGACCAGGGGCGGTGGATAGACGTTAGCAAAATAAAAGCCGGTGATGAGAGCCGGCTTTTTGATGCAGTGGTGTAGGGAGGGTGAGATGGTGCCTAATCCTTAGCCTGATCCGTTTTGGCCTCCTGCTGGCTAGCCTTGTCTTGATTGGTCTCTTCCTGTTTCGGTTTTTCGGCCTGTCCGCCGCATCCGCCACAACAACTCATAAATACTCCTGTTATCTCGATTAAGTGGCCACAGAGTACTTGATTAAATTACTCGGGTATTTGATCTCGATCAGCTTTTGTCGACTTGTTGTGATCGCCGCCCTCGGCGAACGATCACGAATGAGAGATCAGGCGGTCAGCTCCTGTTGTTCACCTTGGCGCTCTCTGGCGGCGAAATAGCTGAGCGTATCGCTGATGATCACCTTACGCAGGCCGATGAGGGCGATGAGGTTGGGAATCGCCATCAGGCCGTTGACGGTATCGGCCAGCAGCCAGATAAGATCCAGCTGAATAAAGGCGCCCAGGGCGATGAGACTCAGAAAGATAAACTGATAGATCTTTATGCCGTGTTCGCCCAGTTTCTGCCCCGTGAGATAGTACCAGCAGCGCTCACCATAGTAGTGCCAGCCCAGTATGGTGGTGAAGGCGAAGCAGACCAGGGCGATGGTCACCAGGTATTGGCCTATGAGGGCAGAGCCACCGGTGGCGAAGGCGGCGCTGGTCATGGCCGCGCCAGCTGCATCGCCGCTCCAGACCCCTGTGATGATCAGCACCAGGCCGGTCATGGTGCAGATAAGCAGGGTATCGAAGAAGGTTCCCGTCATGCTCACCAGTCCCTGTTCGACCGGCTCCTTGGTCTTGGCGGCGGCCGCCGCTATGGGGGCACTGCCCAGCCCCGACTCGTTAGAGAAGACGCCGCGGGCGATACCTATCTGAATCGCCTGGGCGACCGTGGCACCGAGGAAGCCGCCGGCGGCCGAGATGGGGCTGAAGGCCGAGTGGATCACCAGCTGCAGCGCCGGAACTATCTGGTCGCTAAAGGTGAATAGGATCCATAAGCACGCCAGCAGATAGCCCAGGGCCATGCTGGGCACCAGTTTCTGTGCCACCTTGGCAATCCGCTTGACGCCGCCCAGGGTGACAGCCGCCACCAATAGGGTGAGCACCAGCGCCGTTACCCAGGCAGGCACATGAAAGGCGATGGTCATGGCATCACTGATGGCGTTGACCTGGGCAAAGGTGCCAATGCCGAAGAAGGCCACGCCTACGCCGAATAGGGCAAACAGCTTGGCCAGCCAACCCAGACCTAGTCCGCGTTCTATGTAATACATGGGGCCGCCGGCGATATTGCCGCGTGTATCTGTGGTGCGATACTTGAGCGCTAGCATACACTCGCCATACTTGGTCGCCATGCCGAAGAAGGCCGCCAGCCACATCCAGAAGAGGGCGCCTGGGCCGCCGATCTTGATGGCGGTGGCCACGCCGACGATATTGCCCGTGCCTATGGTGGCCGACAGGGCAGTGCACAGGGCGGCGAAGGAGGAGAGATCGCCCTGGCCGCTGGCGGGTTTAAACAGCAGTTTGAGCGCCAGTGGCAGCTTGAAGATCTGGATGAGCCGCAAACGCAGCGTGAGATAGAGGCCCGTGCCGACTAACAGGCAGAGGGTGATAGGGCCCCAGACGATGGCGTTGATCTCGCTTAGTAACGCGTGAAAATTCATGATGTTCCTCGAATATTAAACTCAAGGGTCTGTTGGCCTTTATGGTTTGATTTTTGTTCAATCTAAACGCGTTCTGATCAAGGCGTAAGCAATGCGACATAGTGAGCTATGTAATTTGCGTACAACAATGAGCAGGGTGCGTTTAGATGAACCCTCCGGGCAGCGTTTGTAGGCTATTTCAACTGCGTTATCGCCAGTTTGTGTAGAGTTACTACACCACACCGGCTCTGCCTTGTATAAATCACCTACAAACTGCTGCAAAAAACAAACAGAAAAGGTCAGCAGACCCTAAATATGGAGGAGGAAAAGAAATGTCTGTGTGGAGACCGACGTCTGCGAGCCATTGGCGTGCACCAACAAGCTAAAAGCGACAAACAACAGTGACTGAATATAGCCATGGCTATAACCGCGACAGTCATCCTCTCCTCTGTCCTTTTGCCTGAGCGTTTCGCGCAGCCAAGTGGGGCTGCACTTTCGCCTTCGGCGCCGTAATACCCAGGGATTATCCTGGGCTCACAGTCTCTCCAGAGGCTCGTCCAGTAACAGTCCACGCCATACTATGGCACCTGAAAGAGTGGTTTCTCGCCGATAACGCCTGGCGACAAACTTGCCTCGTCGGTGTGGGGTTGACTCCCCACTCTCCTGCTACCTTCATCCGAACGGAATCCGGGGGCGACAGCCCCCGGGCCGGATAGCATGCGTCAAATGCCGCGTCGGCTCAAGGGGGGCGAGTCACAATTTGTGGCCTTTGGTCGAATATCGTTAGGGATCTTCGACCAAAGGCGAAGCAAATTTTTTGTTTTGCCCCTTACCTTGGTGCCCTCGCAGGGTTTAGAATAAATGCTCGTATCCACCTTGTGGTCATACTGGCATACCTTGCTTAGCTGTCCAGCCTTAGGGCTCACAGACATTCAGGTGTATCGTCACCTCACGACTTGCCATTTTTTGCCAAGCGCAGACAAGCCTTGATCTCGACTCGTTACACTCAGATGTCCGCTATTGTGTTGCGGCCGCTAGCATTATTTCATCGGGATCAAAATGTTATCAGCACTCAAGAAAAGCATCAGCGCTAAACCTTCTACTCAGGAGATACAGACAAATATATTGGCGGGATTGACCGTGGGGGTGATTGCCCTGCCACTCTCAATGGCCCTGGCGATCGCCAGTGGCGTGCCGCCTCAGCACGGCCTCTACACGGCGATGATCGCCGGCATAGTGATCGCCCTGTGTGGCGGCTCTAAGGTCAACATCTCGGGGCCGACGGCGGCCTTTGTGGTGATTCTGCTGCCCATAGTGCAGCAGTTTGGTCTGGGGGGATTGTTGCTTAGCGGCCTGATGGCCGGGGTGATACTGCTGCTGATGGGGCTGGGTAAGCTGGGTAAGTTGATCGAGATAGTGCCCTATCCGGTTACCGTCGGTTTTACTGCAGGCATAGGTGTGGTGATCGCCACCTTTCAGATCAAGGACTTCTTTGGCCTAGAGGTGGCCGCCGGTGGTGAACACTATCTGGAGAAACTCTCTTACATCGCCCAGGCGCTGACCAGCATCAATTGGCAAGAGACGCTGGTGGGCGGCTTAACCCTAGCCGTGCTGTTGGCCTGGCCCAGGCTCAAGTCAAAGGTACCGGCGCATCTGGCGGCGCTGTTAGTCGGCGCCCTGTTCGCCTGGATCATGACCCAAATGCTTGGTGATTTTTCGGTGGCGACCATAGGCAGTCGCTTTCACTATGAACTGGACGGCGTGCTGGGCAGCGGTATTCCTCCTATCATGCCGAGCTTCGAGTGGCCCTGGAACCTGCCGGGCGCCGATGGCCAGCCTATCGGCATGAGTTTCGAGCTGGTGCGCGAACTGCTGCCCTCGGCCATTACCATCGCCATACTCGGGGCGCTGGAATCCCTGCTGTGCGCCGTGGTGGCTGACGGCATGTCGGGCAAGAAACATAATCCCAATGATGAGCTGATCGGCCAGGGGCTGGGTAACATGCTGGTTCCTCTGTTTGGCGGTATTCCGGCGACGGCGGCCATCGCCCGCACCGCGGCCAACGTCAAGGCCGGGGGTAGCATGCCGCTGGCCTCTGTGGTACATGGCCTGTTTATTCTGGCGGGGATCCTCCTGCTGGCGCCGCTGCTGTCCTATATTCCCATGGCCTCGATGGCGGCGTTGCTGCTGGTGGTCGCCTGGAACATGAGCGAGGCCAAACACTTTGCCCGTACCCTCAAGGTGGCGCCGAGGGACGATGTGCTGATTCTGCTGCTCTGTTTCGCCCTGACCGTGCTGTTCGACATGACCATTGCGGTGGCGGTGGGCATGGGCTTGGCGGCCATGTTGTTTATTCGCCGCAGCATCAGCCTGACCGATGCCAGAGCCGTGGAGACCAATCATCAGGCCTACCAGGTACCTGATAGCGTGGTGGTGTATGACATCAACGGTCCGCTGTTTTTTGGCTCGGCCCACAAGGCGCTCAAGACCATCGCCCTGGTGCGCCCCGATGTGCGGGTAGTGATTCTGGATATGTCGGAGGTGACGCTGCTGGATATGAGCGCCATCGTCGCCATGGAGTCGATCGCCCAAGATCTCTCGGCCAAGCGGGTGGGGCTCATCATCAACAACCTGCAGCCACGTATGCTGCTCAAGCTCAGACGGGCGGGGATCCGTAAGCGTCGCGGCCAGGTGGAATATGCCCGCACCATGGATGACAGCTTTACCCTGGCACGGCGCATGGCCGCACAGGAGTAGGCTTATCTGGATATTTGGCGCCGCCTAATACATTTGTTGTATTTTTGTTGACAGTCTTTAGTTGTAGCAGTAGCTTCTAGTTTCTTTTTTTTGAGGGAACAAAAATCGTGACTAACTACAAGATACAAAAACATTTTTCACTAATTTTAGGAGTCCTCCTATTAGGGCTGACAACGGGTTGTGCCACCTCTTATATGGTTGACCCCGAGTTGGTGAGTCAGTTTAAGCCTGAGGCGACACCGACTCAGGAGTAAACCTTCGTCTATGTGATCCGCGGCGCTAACTTTCAGGGCGGTGCCCGCGGAGCCTGGGTGGCGGCCAACAAAGATGTGGTTGCCGATCTCTCCAACGGCAGCCATACCTTGCTGAAGCTGGCAACCGGGCTGAACTCTGTGCATTTGGTGCAGGGCTTGGTGGGGTTCGGTTATAGCCGTGTGGATAATCGTCCCGGTGAGACTGTGTACCTGAGCATAGATTACACCACGGGTAAGATGAAGGAGGTCGAACGGGATCTCGGTGTTTCCATGATCATGCAGACCAAGAAGGCCAAAGATATCGGCGCGCCGCGAAACAACGATGCTTACGATAACCTGATGGCTAACCCTGCCTTGCTGGGTTTCCCCGTGATGAAACCGGGTGTTGAGCCTATTAAGCCCGATGCCGAGACGGCAGTGATCAACTTCTATCGTATGGAGACCCTGATCGGTGAAGTGCCTTTCGATATCTGGTCGGAAAACGGCTATGTGGGTAGCACCAAGGCGGGCACCTATTTTCAGGTGAGAGTCACGCCAGGCAAGCATACTTTCGTCTCACTCTCCGAGCGTTACTCTGTGCTGGAAGCCGAGGTCGAGGCGGGCAAGGAGTATGTGGTCGAATATGATGTGGACATGGGATGGAATCAGGCCCATGTGCAGATCTTACCTATCGATCCCATCAAGTCGGCCAAGACCATTAAGAAGTGGCAGGCCAAGGCTAAGTTGATGGTGGTGGATGAGGACGTGGTGAATCAGAGTGAGTTTGCACAGCGTGTCGAGATGGCCCGCGAATACCTGACGCCAAAGTTTAAAAGTATCGATGCCGGCGAGATGAGCAAGCGAGTATTGAATAAGCAGCACGCGCTGTAATTGATAGGCGGTTATGGCTGGAGGCGAATCACTGTTAAAGGTGGTTCGCCTTTTTGTTTTTAAGGCTTTACGAATACAACCCAGTGTGACTCGCCCCTCAGTTTTCATCGATGAGATGACCCAAAATCGAGTTATTGGCTTAGGCCAATAACTCGTGTTCAGCTTGTCCTCGCCGCAGCCTTAATATTGCGTCGTGGAGGGTGCGACTGAACGTCTTGCTATGTAATCGATGAAGGTAATGGTCATGCCAAGACCCAAAAAATGTCGTCATCTGCAGTGTCGTCCGCCCTGTAGCCTGTTTAAACCCAATGGGATCCCCAGTGTGGAGCTAGAGCAAGTTCAGCTTGAGGCCGACGAGTTTGAGGCCTTGGCGCTCGGCGATGTGCAGCGGCTCAGTCAACTGGAGGCGGCTGCGTCTATGGGGATCTCGCGCCAGACCTTCGGCAATCTGCTGGCGAGTGCCCGTCACAAGGTGGCAAAGGCCATCACGCAGGGGCAGGCCATCAAATTACCGACATCGAATCCTAAGGAATCATCATGATAATAGCTATGCCCATGAGCAGGGGCCGTCTGGCGGCGCATTTTACCAAGGCGCAGCGTATCGGCTTCTTCAACGAATATCACCAGCTGATCACTAGTTTCGACAATCCGGCCTTAGAAGGCGGTGGTTGTCGTGCCAAGAGCGAGCTGCTGAGTCTAATCAAGGCGCAGAAGACAGACATAGTGATAGTGCAGCATATCGGCGAGCGCATGCTGGGTAAGTTGCTGGCGGCAGGGATTGGCGCCAGCCAGGGCGATAACGCCGAGAGTATCGAAGTGTTGCTGGATCAGACGCAGCTGCTGGAGCGTCGTCTGGTTGATGCCTCACAGGGAAGGGCGTCGCTCAATCACGCCAATAAGGGTGGTTGTTGCGCTGAAGGTGGTGGCTGTGGTTCGGCCGAGGGCGGATGTGGTTGCGGCGGTCATGAGCCTAAGCCTGAGGTATCAAGCTTGCTACAAAAGCCTGAGTCAGCCCAGGCTGAACAGGTATCTGCCTCCTATAGCGGCTTTCGCCCCCTGAGTTAGGCCCGTCAGTCCAGCAGTTGATAGGGGCGAGCGATCGCCTCTCTCACCTCGGCCATAGAGAAGACCTTGATGAAACGCTCGAAGGGCTGGCCGTGAAAGTAGAGTTCAACAACGGGTAGGGTAAAGACTCGGTGGGCGGCGGCGATCTCGCCCTGTTCTGCACAGTCGATATAACAAAGCTGCATCTTGGGATACTCGGTCTCGAGTAGCTGTTTCAGCCTGGGTTTAATGCTGTGACAGACGCCGCAGTCGGGAGCGCCAAATAACAAGAGTACCGCCTGCTGCGTTTTCAGGTAGGCGTGCAATGCGGCCAAAGAGTCTGTGTGTAAAGATCTCACCTGTCTTATCCTTCTCTGTGCCAGATGTCAGTACGCCTCTAAAGAGGTATTTAAAAACAACATCATAGCCTATTTTACCTATCTGGTTCACACTTCTTTTGTTCGGTTCGAATATCCATTGTCCGTCATATGCCCTCTGAGTAGACTGGCAGCATTAAAGCGATATTCAAGATGTTTGTTTAACTACTCATTCAGGCCGAGGCGCTGCAGATGCTTAATATTGATGATCCTAAAGTGGTCGACAAGACGCCGGCGATTTGGCGCCTGGGGTTCAGACCCTTCTTCCTGGGCGGTGCTCTGTTGGCGGCCCTCTATGTGCCGCTGTGGCTGGTGACCTGGTATTTGCCCGAGATGAGCCTGCTGAGATCCCAGTTTTGGGTGAAGGTGGTGCCGCTTTGGTGGCATCCCCACGAGTTGCTGTTTGGCTTTGCCATGGCGATCGTCTGTGGCTTCTTGCTGACCTCGGTACAGACCTGGACCAATCAACCCAGCCTCAAGGGCTGGCCGCTCGCGATAGTGTTTGCCTGTTGGTTGCTGGCGCGCGTGCTCTTATTGGCGCCGCTAGAGCTGCCCGTCTGGTTACCTGCGCTGTTTGACAGCCTGTTTCTGTTGCTCAGCGCCGCCAAGCTCTGGGTCTGTATCTACCGGGTCAAACAGTGGCGCAACATAGGCTTTCCCATCATGTTGCTGGTGGCGACCGGCATTAACCTGCTGAGCTATTACGCCCTGAGTCAGCGCGACTTTGTGCTGAGCCACCATATATGGCAGGGCATGCTCTGGTGGCTGGGGCTGCTGATCACTATCGTCGGCGGGCGGGTGATCCCCTTCTTTACCGCGGTGCGGATCAAGCAGCCCAAGCCCGAGCCTATTCAGGCGCTGGATCTGAGTCTGATCGGCCTGATGATCCTATTGATTATTCAGGGCATCACTCAATATCTACCACTCGGCGCCGAGCAGGCCTTGCTGGCGGTGACGGCGCTTGCGCATCTGCTGCGCTGGAGTCGCTGGTTGCCTCACAAGACGCTGAAGGAGCCTATGCTCTGGTCGTTGCAGCTGGCCTATCTGTGTCTGCCGTTAACCCTGGCGGCCATTGCCTGGAACATAGCTGATGAAAACGCCTATCGTCATCTTTTGCACCTGTTTGCCATAGGCACCATGGCGGGGCTCTGTCTGTCGATGATCTCCCGCGTCTCCCTTGGGCATACCAGTCGTAACATCTATCAGGGACCCAAGATGGCGCCGGCCTTTCTGGCGATCACCCTGGCGGCCCTGTGCCGGGCCGTGATGCCCTTGTGGTTTCCCGCCCACAGCGAACTATGGCTCTGGATAGCCGGTAGCTGCTGGAGCCTGGCCTTTGGCTGGTTTGTCTGGTGCTATGCCTCCATTTTAACCCGGCCCAGAGTCGACGGACGTCCGGGATAACCGTGACGGTGAAAGCTATTAAGGAGTTGCAAACGCGTATGAAGAAATTAACCTCCATCGCACTGAATCTACTGGGCTGGTGCGGCCTGAGTTCCCTTGCATTGAGCCCCGCCCTGGCGGCGGATGTGAGCCCAGAGGCGATGCAGGCCAAGTATCCCAATCAATATGCCAGCTGGCAGGCGACCTCTACCCAGGCGGCGCGTAGCGACATGTTGGCCAGCTATCCTGCCGCCATCATACTCTGGGTGGGATCTGCCTACGCCAAGGAGTATCACAGCCCCAGGGGACATCAGTTTGCGGTGGCGGACGTGACCCATACACTGCGCACCGGCGTACCGCCTGCGGATGGCAAGAAGGGGCTGTCGGCGAGCTGCTGGACCTGTAAGTCGCCGGATGTGCCGAGGCTCATCGATGAGCTGGGCGTCGAAGGCTTCTCGGCGAAAAACTTCACCGATCTTGGTAGCGAGATGAACAGTGTCGTCTACTGCAGCGACTGTCACGTCAAGGGCAAGGCGGCCTTGACCCTGCCCCGTCCCCACGCCCGCGACGCCATGGCTAAGGTGCATCTTCCGTTCGACAAGCAAGATGAGGCGATGAAGGGGGCTCAGGTGTGCGGCCAGTGCCATGTGACCTATTATTTCCAGCCGGAGCGCAGCAACAAGGTCAACATCCCCTGGATCTTCGGCAGCAGCGCGGATCTGATTGAAAAGTATTATGATACCCGCCGTTTCTACGAGTGGATCCATCCCATCTCCAAGACGCCTATTCTCAAGGCGCGCCATCCAGAGTTTGAGCATTGGAGGCGCAGCGAACATGCCAAGGCGGGTGTGACCTGTGTGACCTGCCACATGCCTGCGGCCACAGATAGCGAGGGCAAAGCCTATACCAACCATCAGGTGGGCAAGGCGCTGCCAAACTATGACGCCGTGTGTCAGGGCTGCCACGAGAGTAAACAGACGCTGATGAAGCAGCTGAACTCGGCCAAGTCGCAGATTGCCGAGAAGGCGCGACGTGTAGAGCAGTTGCTGGTCAAGGCCCACTACGAGGCCGGTGCCGCCTGGGATGCCGGTGCAAGCTGGGCCATCATGAACGATGCCATCATGGCGATTCGCCATGCCCAGTGGCGCTGGGACTTTGCCATGTCGTCCCACGGCAGCTATGCCCATAACCCTCAGGAGGCTAACGCCCTGCTGGATACGGCGATTAAGCAGGTCGAATATGCGCGTAGTGCCCTTGCGGAGATCCTGAGCATGTTGTCTGTCAGCGAGGTGAGCTATCCCGATATCTCCAGCAAGGAGGCGGCGCAGCAGGCGGTGGGCATCGAACTGGAAAAGCTGACCAAAGGCAAGCAGGCCTTCATCAAGCAAGAGGTCGATAAGCATTGGCCCGCAGTGAGTCGTACGGGTTACTAACTGCTCTTAACTCACTCGGTTTGAATAACGCCGACCCTTAGATCTGTATCTGGGTCGGCGTTTTCGTGTCGAGGCTTTAGGTCTTATCTTTCTAGGGTTTAGTTAGCGGATAGCGGCTGTCGAACGCCTGGCATTTCATCTTCAGAAACTCGATACAGGTGCGGACCTTATGGCTGGGATAATCTGTCTGCAGGTAGGTGAGCTGTAGCGGGATCGGCTCGGCCAGATAATCTGTCAGCAGGAGTTCGAGCCTGCCCTCTGTTACCTCTTGAGCCACATCGAACCAACTCTTGTAGGCGATTCCTTCACCGGCGAGTGCCCATTCCTTGATGACGGCGCCGTCGTTGCAACTCTTAATCCCCGTAAGCTCTACCTCCAGCGGTGCTTGTTTGTCGGCAAAGTGCCACTTGTGCCATGGGGTGTTGCCCCGGTTGAGCAGCAAGATCTTATGTTGGCTTAGCTGCTGGGGATGGCTGGGTCGGCCATGTCGTGCTAAGTAGTCCGGGGCGGCGACTGCCACCCTGTGCATACGTGCAAGTTGCCGACGCATCAGGGAGGAGTCTGGCAGTTCACCGTACCTCAACGCCAGATGGACATTCTGGGCGATGAGGTCTTCCATCTGATCGCCAAAATAGAGGCGCAGGGTCAAGTCGGGCGCCTGGGCCGCTAGCTCGTCCAGCCAGCCTCTGACGCGGTTGCGACCGAGATCTGAGGGCAGGGCGATACGCAGCTCACCCCTGAGCTCGCCGCGGTTATCGGCCAGTGCATCGCTGGCGTTTTGCAATAGATTGAGCGCCTGACGTCCGGTTTCGATGAAGGTCTTTCCCTCCTCGGTGAGCTGCATGTTGCGGGTCGAGCGAGCAAATAGCTGGCAGTTGAGTTTATGTTCCAGGCGCTGCAGGGCGGCGCTGGCGGAGGCAGGTGTCATGCCCAGCTCGCGGGCGGCGGCCGATACGCTGTGCAGGTCGGCGATGCGGATCGCCAGTTGCAGATCTTTGAGATGATACATATCAAAAATTTTTTGAAAATGATTTCAATACTAGCCCAATTATCAAATTATGTAACGGGTAATAAACTCTGTTTCATCGAACAACTTGAATGTAATTGCCGCCAGTTGTCGGCATAAGGAAACCCGATGAAACTCTTTAACTCCTACCAGATGGGCCAGCATACCTTGGCCAACCGTATTGTCATGGCGCCCATGACCCGCTCGCGTACCAGTCAGCCCGGTAATCTGCCCAACCAGATGATGGCGACTTATTATGCTCAGCGCGCCTCGGCGGGGCTCATTGTCACCGAGGCGACCCAAATCTCCGACGATAGTCAGGGATACTCTTTTACCCCGGGTATCTATACCCAGGCGCAGATCGACGGCTGGCGTCAGGTGACTGATGCGGTGCACAGTGCGGGCGGCAAGATCTTCAATCAGCTCTGGCATGTGGGCAGGGTGTCACATCCCGTCTTTCAGGGGGGCGACGCGCCCATGGCACCCTCGGCCATCAAGCCAGAGGGCACCCAGGTTTGGGTAGTGGATGAGCAACACCCCGAGGGGCAGATGGTCGATTGTCCGCAGCCAAGGGAGATGACACAAGAGGATATCGATCGCGTGGTCGGCGACTTTGCCGAGGTGGCCGTTAATGCGGTTGCGGCAGGCTTCGATGGGGTGGAGATCCATGGAGGCAACGGTTATCTCATCGATCAGTTCCTGCGTACCAACTCTAACAAGCGCCGCGATGCCTATGGTGGTGATGTCGGTCGGCGGATTCGCTTTCTGTTGGAGGTGGTTGCGGCCGTCAGCGATAGAATAGGCGCCGAGCGGGTTGGCGTGCGCCTTGCTCCCTTCGTGACATTCAAAGACATGAACTGCCCCGAGATTGTCGATACCATTTTGATTGCGGCTAAGCATCTTTCGAACATGGGCATTGCCTATCTTCACCTGTCGGAGGCCGACTGGGATGATGCGCCGCAGATCCCCGAGTCTTTCAGGGGACAGCTGCGTAACCAGTTTCACGGCAGCATCATAGTGGCCGGACGTTATGATCTGGCGAGCGCCAGCGAGGTATTGAGCCAAGGTTATGCGGATATGGTGGCCTTTGGCCGGCCCTTCATCGCCAATCCAGATCTGCCTTATCGACTGCAACATAAGCTGCCGCTGGCAAACTTCGACAAGGGGCCACTGTTTGGCGGCGGCGCAGCAGGCTATATCGACTATCCTGCTGCGGGTTAACTCTTACACCTTAGGCGATAGCCTTAATGCCTGAGATCTGAGATCAGGTGCCATTGCCTGCGGCCCATCTCCAATACTACGCCGACGGCGAGTCCGGCGGCGGTATTAATGGTTAGGCAGACGGCGGCGGTAGCTAAGATCACAAAGATGCAGAAGGGTTTGCCATCGAGAAAGCGTTTCGACCAGGCCAGTTGCAGGCCGGCAATCGCCAGCAGGCTTCCGAGGATCGCCAAGGGGATCAGCGAGAGTACCTCGGCGATAGTGTCACCCCAACACAGGGCGATCAGCAGGCAGCAGGTACCGAACAGCACAGGGGCACGCCAGCTTCTGGCGCCAAAGTGGTATTGCACCGCCAGACCGCCCGCGCCATGGCACATAGGCGTGGCTCCCAGAGGTGCCAGCAGCAGATTTGCCCAGCCCGAGCTGGTGGCTAAGCGCCTTGGCGCAAAGCGTTTGCTATCGACCAAGGCATCTTGGGGAAACTTTTCACTGGCCATGGCCGAGGTGGCGATCACCGCATTGGTGAGGGTCAAAGCCAGCTGCGGCAAGACCAGCAGCAGGGCGGCAGATTGCCACTCGTCAGCGTTGGGCCAGCCTAGCTGCCAATCCGATGTGGCAGAGAGGGTGAAGCTTGGCGCCGAGCCTTGGTTGACCTGCCACAGGACGCCGAGACCTAAGACCAAAGGCATGGCCAGGTAGGAGAGTGGCATAAAGCGGCTCATAAACAGGGCACTAAACGCCAGGATACCTATGAGCCAGGTGCCGCTCATCATCTGACCCCCCATCCAAATGAGTTGCAGACCGATGGCCAGCTGTATGCCTATGCTCACGGCCGGTGACAGCTGTTTGGCCATCCAGCTAATGGCGCCGCTATAGGCGAGTAATAGCAGTATTAATCCCATCAAGATACCACTGGCCTGCAGCATGCCTGGTGTGAGGCCCTGGGCTATCACCAGTGCGGCGATCACCTTCATGGGTTGTACCGGAATGGGTCTGCGGTAGAAGTAGGCAGTAAATAGGGCGAACAGGCCAAACCCGATAAAGATCCCTTGAGGGGAGAAATGGTTGATGGCGATCAGCCCAAGCACTAGTGGCAGAAAGGTGCCGAGGTCGGCGAAGGCGCCGCTGAACTCTCCTATATGTTGGTTTAAATGGTTAAAGAATTTGGTTTTACATCTCATATTACTTGCCGTGGGAAATCATCACTCATTTCATGGCAAAATTAATGCCATGTTTTTTGTAGGCTTTTATGGGCCAAACCGAGGAGAAATGGGCCATTTAGCCTAAGAGGGTGAGACAAGTTGTCACACCCGGCCCTAGGGTTTGGACAAAGGGGGGCATAGAGGGCATATATAGTCACTTGCTAATGTTTTAGTGTTGGATGAACAAGAGATAAAAAAGAGGCCTGGCGGACCAGGCCTCTTTGCTGCAGGGAGATGACGATGGGAAAACTATTTAGCGTGTTTAGGGCCTTTCTTGTTCTTCATTGGGTCGCCGTCGTAGCCTAAGGCTTGCCAGTCTAAACGTGTGCCCTTGTTGTGGCAGTCGTTACACTTGAGCGCCTGATCTTTGGGTGAAACCATGTGGTTGATGCGCCACCACATCTCGGTTTCGGCAAAGCCATGCTCGCCACTGTACTTAATGCCTTGCTGGGCCAGTGCCTGGTTAGCCTCCATGCCGAGCTTGGCGGCCTTATCCCAGTCGAACTCTTTCCAGTAACCCCCTTTGCCATAGACCTTGGCGGTCACAAAGATGTTCTGCTTCTTGTCGTAGATCTGCTTGCCGCGATGCACCTTGAAGGGATAGATCTTGGCAGTCTTGTCAGCGATATCACCCTGTGGCGTGGTGAGCTTAGTGACCTTAGTCGGATCCATCTTGTCGCCCACCATGTAGGCATCGGCCTTACCGTTGTACCAGGCGTATTCCGGCTTAACCATCTTGCCCCAGACGAAGCTGCCTTTCTTCTTCATGAAGGTGTGTTTGCCATACTCGTCGACGGTCTCCTCCTGATCGCTCCCTGCGGTTGACCAATCCCAGCTCATCTTAGTGGGTTCGTTTCGGGCGAAGAAAGGAATATGACAGGTCTGACAGGCGACGCTTGCCGTATGGGTATTGAGACGCTTGTTGGCGTGTGGCGCGCTATCGTGGCAGTTTTCACAGCCAATATCGTTGTCGCCGCCTGGCGATACGCCCATGGCATTACCCGTGATCTGGTGCTGCTCTGTGGTGTGACAGGTCTGGCACTGGAAGTCATTGCCGTCGGTATCCATGTGTACGTCGGTCGCCTTGTCGGGATAGGCCATAGAGGAGTCGAGATCCCCGTGCTTGACCGCGTCGCCGCCACCATAGAAGTGGCAGGTACCGCAGTTGTCACGTACCGGCATACCGACATTTTGTGCCACGCGTTCAAGGTTGACTTTGGCCAGAGCCTCGCCGGCGCCGGCGGGATCCTTGATATAGGTACCTGTGGTGTCGTGACAGACCAGACAGTCGACCTTGGTCATATCGCTAAAGTCGAAGCTGTTGTCTTTCCAGCCGTAGCCGGCGTGACAACTGGTACATCTGGGCTCGTTACCCGCGATTGAGGTACAGAAGTTGTTGATGGCGTTTTTCTTACCGCGTTTTACCGTGCGGCCGGGGAGCTTCTGTTCCAGTTCCCAGGTCCAGTGAGACGACTTCATGAAGTCTTTGGCGTGATCTTCATGGCATTCGATACACTGCTCGGTCACCTGAGAGCCTTGAGTGAAGGGGCCTTGAATGGCTTCCTTATGGGGGGGTATCGGCGATGGCATTGAGGCTAGCCAGGCCGAGAACTCCGGCGGCAAACATCGCCGTGAGAGAAAGTGAGTGTTTCATGGTGCATTCCCTACCCCCGGCCGCGGCCGGGGGAGATATTTTAGTTAGAAGTTGACGACGAGTGAGGCGTTGAGGTCATAGGCGGTATCGACCACAGGCAACATGGAGAAAGCCGAACCATTGATCACGTCATCCACTTTTTGCGGCGCGCCCACAGGGGGGCCACTGCCGGTATATTCGTAGTCGTAATAGAGACCGGCGAGCTTGATAAATATCCTGGGGTTGATATCAAACATATAGTAGGCCTCGGCCACATGACCACGGGTAGCCAGCTTGCTGCCGATAGGGTCGTCCTGGGCCTGGGTGAATGGTGTCCAGTACTTGGAACCATAGTTGTATTCCAGACCGAACTTGCCGTATGGCGCCGGAACCTGAATACCCACATAGATACCGTAACCATCTTTGGTGTCGGCTTCGTCGGCGGCGCTAGGCATCATGATGATCTCGCTGCCGTCGGCATTGAGTTGTGCCTCGAAGACCGCATCACTAAGCATGCCACCAAACATACCGGCGTTACCGTTGCCTTCGGCGCGGGTCCAGCCGAATGAGGCGAAGGCCTTGAAGTCTTCATCGCTCTCGTAGGCGTAACCTATGCCACCCAGGTACATGTCGCCGATCACGCCGCTAGGCTGTACTCGGGTCTGGAAGTTGAAGTTGCTGAACTTCTGCATGTCTTGGTACATGGTCGGCGCGAAGATGCCGGCCAGCTGTGTGGGGAAGGCCATGGTGCCCTTGAAGCCGTCGTTGATATCTTTGGCGCCAAATAGGGTGATTTGCAGGAAGTGGTTGCCGTCGTTGATGGCGTCGATGTTAAAGCCGCCCAGGTGGGTGTCTTTGGTGACGATATCGCCAAACATCTCACCGTTGCCCCACTGTGACTCGAAGCCCTGGCCATAACAGAAACGCACCACTTGACCGTCGATACCAGTGATCTCACCCAGTTTGTAGCCCAGGGTCAGACCATCGAAGTTGAAGTTAACCAGATGGCCCGATGGCGTGCCGCCACGCATCTCATTTTCACGGTATTGGGTTGGTGGGCCATAGGTTGAAGGACGGCGACCGATAGATAGGTAGGTTTTTGAACCACCAATGTTTTTCCAGTCGAAGTAGGCGCGTTCTACACGGAGCCAGTCACCGCTGGTGTTACCACTGTTGGTGCCATCCATGGTGAATGAACGCCAGGAATCGAACACCTGCACGCCGGTAGAGTCTCCCCAGTTTTTATACATACTGAGACGACCGGCGAAGTTGACGTTATCCCATACCTTGGCCTTGAGGTTTAGTCTCAGGCGTGTGGTGTAGAAGATGTCGTTGTTGATGTCCTGAGTGGTCTTGGGCGCCAATACGTAGGGCATCACGCCTTGCAGCATACCACTCTGGAAGGCGGCGGCCAGCTCCGGGTTGGCCTGCATCATCTGTCCCAAGGGGGAGTTGGGATCGTTGGGCATACCAAAGGCACCAGACATGGCTTTTGCACCAAAATCATTGAAGTCGACCTTGATTGCAGGGTTCCAGGTGACATTTTGATAGTGCAATGAATGGGCCTTGGTACGGAAATCGCCAGTGAGTTGAATTCTATCGAGCGCGCTATGACGTTCGTTTTTGTCGACACGACTGTTGATGTCTTCAATCTCTTCGGTGAGATCGGCAAGCTGTTGTTTAAGCTCGGCTAGTTTTTGTGCATCGCTATCGGCGGCATAGGCTGAGCCAGAGATGGCGAGTGCATTTGCGATGAGTATGGATAGTAGAGTACGCATGTGAATCTCTCCTTATGCGCTCGTTGGGGTTGTTGACGAGCGCACCGATAACAAGTCCGTGGTTAACCGCATGTCTGTCTGATCTGAGTCGGCCGCATGGTCATAGAGGAACTGTTGGATGTCTAAACGATCCTTTTCAGAGAGCTTCTCGAAGACTTCCGGCTTTACTTTATGCATGTCACGTTTGAAGTAACGATCCCATTGGCTCATGGTCTTGCTCATAGGGGTCAGTTCACCGGCGGCATCGCCCTTGCTGTGGCAGGCTTTGCACTCTTTTTTATACAGGTGTTTCCCTTTCTTAGGGTTACCACCGTCGACGGCGTAGGCTTGTCCGCCAACTGTGAGGGCGAGGAGTAAGCATGTAGCTATTTTGGCAACGTTTTTCATCATCATTTTCCTTAATCGCTACTCTGAGCGATTTATTAACCTGAAACAAAATGCTTGTTTCTTGTTGGAAAATTTACCAAAAGGGAGTAGTTGTAAACTTGATGTTGATTACTTTCATGAGGAAAATCTAATTGATAAAAATACCATGGATATAAACCTAATGAATATTTTATAAAGTGATGAAATTTAATGGTTTTGTTCTTTTTGGGTTGGTGCGCTGTGTTTCTGATATCGCTATAAAAGTGCCAAGGAAGATCACACTTTATTATTTAAGTTATCTCTAAATGGGTATTTTTGGTTGTGTTTGTATTGCATAGGCGTCTGTTTAGGGGATAAGGCCGCCTACCGAATCGACAGGATTTATATGTGTGGGTAGGGCGACAAAATAGTTTGAAAAAAAAGTGTTTAAACCTCGGGTTTGGAGCGCACTTTTTTGTTGTCTTAGTCTATCTTTAAAGACGACTCGGGTAGCTTCCTGAGTGAGAACAAAAATAATGAACAGGGTGAATGAGATGAAATACCTTAGTTTGGTCATCGCGGTGTTATTGTCTGGTAGTGCTTCTCTGGCGTCTGCCGCTTCTCTCTACAACGAGGCTCGCAGTGATGCCATGGGCGGAACCGGGGTGGCGGCCTCAAACCGTGAGGGTGCGGCCTTTATCAACCCCGCCTTATTAGCCATTCATGCGCCCAAGTATTCCGGCGACGCGGTGATGTTGCCCGTGCTCGGTGCCGAGGTGGCAGATGTCGATAACCTGACCGACAAGTTCGATGCCCTGCAGGACTCCTATGACGGCCTAGAGGCGGCCATCAATGCCAGCGATGTGGCGGGCATTACCAATTATCGCGACATGCTGGTTGCCGATCTTAGATCCCTTGATGGTGAAAATGCCTATGCCAGCGTGGGCCTGGGGTTTTCTGTGGTCTTGCCAACCAAGCGCATGCCTATGTCTATTTTTTATAAGACCTATATCGATGCGGTGAGCGTGGCGGTGATCGAGGAGAGTGATATCGATACCCTGACCGATCTGGATCCCAACAATCCGCCCCAGGTGACGGATCTGGACTCTCAAGGGGCCGTGGTTGCCGGGGCTATTTCAGAGATCGGGGTCGCCCTGAGCTTCCCGCTGTCGATTGTGAACATGCCTGTGGCCGTCGGTATTTCGCCCAAGCTGCAGCGTATCGATACCTATAATTATGTGGTGAGTGCCAACAACTTCGATGCCGATGATTTTGATGACAGCAAGTATCGAAATGATGACAGTGTGTTTAATTTGGATATCGGTGTGGCCATGCAGCCAGTAGAAGGCTTAACATTAGGCCTGTCGGGACGCAATTTGTTGAGTCAGAAGCTCGATACTGTTGAGACCTTGGGGCGTCAGTTTACCTATCGCGTCGAGGCCTTGTACACCTTAGGTGTTGCCTATGATTGGGATAAATTCAGTCTGACGTCTGATGTGGATCTCAATGGACACAAGCGTTTTGATGAGGTGGGGGAAACGCAGCATTGGCGCATCGGTGGTGAAATGAGAGCCACAGACTGGTTCGCTCTTCGATTGGGTTACCGCCATGATATGAAAGACACCAGCAGTAATATTTATACCTTAGGTACAGGCTTTTCCATCGGTCGCGTGTTTAACTTAGATCTTACTGGTTCAGTAGGCAGTGACGATTCCTTCGGTGGTGTGATTCAAACTTCCTATCATTTCTAGCCTAAGGCAATGATAATCGAAAAGCCGGCAATTTTGCTGGTTTTTTCTATTTTATAGCAGACTGGTTATCGACTTGGCAGCTAATAGGAAAGCACTCAGGCTACAGAGAATAAGAGTCATCACACGGGTCTTTTGTTTGTCGATGCGTCCGACGAGTCGGTTTGCCATCAGATAACCAAGCAGCACAGAGGGCAGGAGCAAGGCTGAGCAGTAAAAGTGTTGTGGGGTAAGTAGCCCTGTCAGCCCTAAGATCACCATGGCGATGATGGAGCTGAAGATAAAGAAGGCCGATAATGCAGCGCGAAACTGCTTGGCGTCTTTTCCCGAGAGTAAGATAGCCAGTGGCGGACCGCCGATGGCAGCTATGTTGCCGAAGATTCCCGAGATCACGCCAGCGCTAAAGAGAGAGCGTCGATTGACCGCCAGGGTAACCCTGAGCAGGCTCAGTACTACAGCAATCGCGACTATGATGGAGATTGTGAGTCCCAGAATGGCTTGAGGGGCGAACAAGAGTAAACCGGCGCCGATAAATCCACCAGGGATTCTACCTAACAAGGCATATTGCAACCCTTTGAACTCCAAAGCACCACGTTCACGAAATAGGGTCAGCAGCGCGATAGAGAAACCCATTAAGATCACGGGCGCTGGAACCAATGAAGGCTCGATAAGATAAAGTAACGGTGAGGCAACTATCGCCATGCCAAAGCCGATAAGGCTCTGGGTGAGGGCGCCGACAAAGACGATAAGCGAGGCGAGTGCCAAGATCTGTGGATCGAGTGGAAGTGCAGGCACTGGGGTGTTCCAGATAAAAGTTGAAAACTAAAGAGGGATCGCTAAGCGATCCCTCTATCGATTCGTGTATGAATGGATTATTCCATCTCTTCCCACTCAATGCCCATCTCCGTCATTAGGCGTTTCACCTCTGCAGGAATGCTGTCGGGTTTATCTTTAGACAGGTCATCATCGTGCGGCAGTGGCTGGCCAGTGTAGGCATGTAAGAAAGCTTCGCAGAGCAATTCACTATTGGTGGCGTGACGCAAGTTATTGACCTGGCGCCGAGTGCGCTCGTCGGTTAATACCTTAAGCACCTTTAGAGGAATAGAGACAGTGATCTTCTTTACCTGCTCATTCTTCTTACCATGTTCAGCATAGGGGCTGATATAATCGCCATTCCACTCAGTCATTGACTCACCTGTAAATTCTCAAATTCGGTGCAGATTTTAAACCCTTACAAAATACAGTCAAATTATTGCCTCGAATTTTTGGTAATTGCAAATAGATTTCTAAATGTTTGGACGTCTAAACGTCTAAAGTTGTTGACGCTACCCACAGGCTTAGGTACATTTAGACGTCCAGACATCTCTTTAGCTAGAGGTCTCTGCCCAGATTCGAATTGAGGAGTTGAAGATGACAGAGCGTAAATTAGCCACCGCCTCCGTACGACAAGGCATAGAGTCAGACACGCAGCATGGTGCCGTGGTACCGCCTATCTATCTGTCGACAAACTACTCGTTTGAAGGACATCAACAGCCGCGGGCGTTCGATTACAGCCGCTCCGGTAACCCGACCCGCTCCATTCTCGGTGATGCGATTGCCGAGTTGGAAAAAGGGGCTACTGGCGTGATCACTTGTACCGGTATGGCGGCTATTACCCTAGTGACCAGTCTATTGGGACCAGAGGATCTGCTGGTGGTGCCCCATGATTGTTATGGTGGCAGTTATCGACTCTTTACCAACCTAGCGAAGAAGGGCGCCTTTAAGCTAGCAGTGGTGGATCAAACCGATGATGTTGCGTTGCAACAAGCACTATCACAACAGCCCAAGATGGTGTGGCTTGAGACGCCTTCTAACCCACTGCTGAGAGTGGTTGATATTGAAGCCATTACACAGGCGAGCCATAAGGTGGGCGCTCAAGTGGTGGTAGATAACACCTTCTTGTCTCCCATCTTGCAGCAACCTTTGTTGCTGGGCGCCGACATTGTGGTGCACTCGACCACCAAATATATTAATGGTCACAGCGACGTAGTCGGTGGCTCCGTAGTGGCTAAAGACCCTGAGGTCGGCGAGTTACTGCACTGGTGGTCCAATACTTTGGGGCTGACAGGATCGGCCTTTGACAGCTACCTGACTCTGAGGGGATTGAGAACCCTCTCGGTGCGTATTCGTGAACATCAGGCCAACGCCCAGAAGGTATTGGCAGTGCTGTGTGACCACCAGGCGGTGAAAAAAGTGTATTATCCGGGCCTTGCCGAACATCCGGGGCATGAGATCGCCGCTAAACAGCAAAATGGTTTTGGTGCAATGCTCAGTTTTGAGTTAAATGGTGGTGACTCGGCACTCGTTGCATTCTTAGATGCGTTACAATACTTCTCGGTAGCCGAGAGTCTGGGGGGCGTGGAGAGTCTGGTAGCAGTACCTGCGACTATGACCCACAGAGCGATGGACCCAGAGGCGCGTCGTGAAGCGGGTGTTAAAGACACCCTGATCCGCTTGTCTGTAGGGATTGAAGATGGTGAGGATCTGGTGGCAGATATACTCGCCGGTTTAGAAGCGGCTATCGCGGTAAGTAGTTAAAGGGTTTGAGGAGCATAAAATGACACGATGTCATTTGCATAAATTTGGTGGTTCTAGTTTAGCGGATGCAGATTGTTACCGCCGCGTCGCTCACATTTTACTGACTCATGGCCACAGCGATGATTTGATCGTGGTGTCGGCGGCGGGTAAGAGTACCAATTTTTTATATCGCTTGCTGGAGCTGTGTGACTCAAATCAGCTATGGCAAGAGGAGTTGCAGGTGCTGGTGAGTTACCAGCAAAACCTGATTGAACAGTTGCTCTCCAACGAGCAGGCCCGCAGCCTGAGAGAGCGCCTAGCCACCGACAAGTCGCAGCTTAGCAGCCTGTTGTCGCTCGATGAGCTTAACGACTATCAACGTAACCAGGTGGTGAGTTTCGGCGAGCGCTGGTCTTCGCGTCTGCTGGCGGCGTTGCTGAGAGAATCTGGCGTGGCCGCATCGGATGTCGATTCCCGCACCCTGTTGGTGGCCGACGAAGGTGCCGTGCCGCAGATCCGAATCGGCGAGTCGCGCCAGAAGGTACAGGCCCTGCTTGAGGCCCATCCTCAAGAGCGCCTGGTGATCACCGGCTTTATCTGCGCCAATGAGCAGGGCGATACCCTGTTGCTCGGCCGTAACGGCTCAGATTTTAGTGCCACCTTGCTGGCCAGCCTGGCCGATATCGAACGCGTCACCATCTGGACAGATGTCGAGGGGGTGTTTAACGCCGACCCTAACCGAATCAACGATGCCAAGTTGCTCAAGAGCATGTCGCTCACCGAGGCGAACCGCCTGGCGCACCTTGGCTCTCCCGTGCTACACAACCGTACCCTGCAGCCGCTGTTCGATACAGAGGTTAGCCTGGCGGTGCGTTCAAGCTATGCGCCCCATACCGATTTTACCCTGATCGCGCCTAAGAGCTCCTCGGCCAGCGCCCCGGTTGTCACCAGCCTGTCCAGCGTCAGTCTGTTTAGCCTGACCATAGCGGTCGAACTGCCACAGCTGCTGGCCTGTTTCGCCCAGGCAGGTTTGACGCCGCTGGCCTACTGGTCACTGGCCCATGGCCGCGCCGAGCTGGCCTTTACCCATGAGAATCAGAAGCAGGCCCAGGCCATCTTCGAGGCCAAACGCAGCGAGCTGGGCATAGACGAGTTACAGCTTCGCGATGACCTCGGCCTGGTGGCTCTGGTGAGCGCCGATGCCAGCCTCTATCGCCGCGGCTTCTCGCGCCTGCTGAGCCGTGAGGCGCACCCTCTGTGCAACGATGGCCTGAGTCTGGTGACCCTGGTGCCAAAGGCGCAGGTGAACCTCTTAACCCAGAAGGTGCATAGACGCTGCGCCGGTCCGCGTAAGCGTATCGGTGTGCTGTTGCTGGGAATAGGCAACATAGGCGAAGCCTGGATCGATCTCTTCAAGCGTGCCCGTCCCGTGCTCAATAAGGAGCTGGAGGTCAGCGTCGAGTTGGTGGGACTGCTGAGTTCGAAGAAGGCCCTGCTCAGCGAGACTGATATCGATCTCAACAGCTGGCAACAGGCGTTCGACGAGCGGGGCACGGCTTGGCAGTACTCTCATCTGTTCGAGCAGTTGCAGGCGCTAAATTGCGATGAGTTGATCGCCCTGGACATTAGTGCCAGCGCCGATCTGACTCTGCAGTATCCAGAATTTTTTGCCCGCGGCATTCATATCGTCAGCGCTAACAAGCTGGCGGGCTCTGGGCCGCTGGCCTTCTACCAGGAGCTAAAACAGCAACTGGGCAATCGTCGTCTGTTCTGGCGCTACAACGCCAGCTGCGGTGCAGGCTTACCCGTGCAACACGCGCTGAACGATCTGCATAACAGCGGTGATAGCATAGAGGCCGTCGGCGGTATTTTTTCTGGCACCCTTTGCTGGCTGTTTGAGCATTATGATGCCAAGAAACCCTTCTCCGAGCTGGTGCTGGAAGCCAAGGGGCTGGGGAGCACCGAGCCGGATCCCCGCGACGATCTCTCCGGTCGGGACATGCAGCGTAAGTTGCTGATTTTGGCCCGCGAGATAGGCTATGACATAGAGCTGGATGATATCGAGCTGGAGTCTCTGGTGCCGAAGCATATGGCCGAGATCCCGTTGGATGATTTCATCAAACGTATGGCGGATCTCGACGGTGAGATGTTGCAGCAGTATCAGGCCGCGGCCGAGCAGAATAAGGTGCTCAGATATGTGGCTTCATTGGATTCAGACCAGGGGCAACTCAAGGCCAAGGTGGGGATCCAGTGGGTAGATAACAGCCATCCTTACGCCAACCTGACACCGGGCGATAATGTCTTCGTGATCCGCAGCGATTTCTACCAGGACAATCCGCTGATCATCCGTGGCCCGGGCGCCGGTCGCGAGGTGACCGCGGCCGCGGTGCAGTCGGATCTGGCGCAGATCTGTCGGGATCTCCTACAAGAATAATCTTATGGGTCGATGTGCATGTCGCGCATCGACCCGCTATGCACATCTCTCTCTTCCTTTTTTCTATTCCTATTAGTGGCTTTCGCCGGGTTTAACTCTGTGAGACAGGCGCCTCTGTGCCCGCCGTTCTACTCAGTGTCTATCATATAAACAAATTGTTTCTTAATGAGGCAATTTTTAAGCTTGACATCACTCCGAGTTTCTCTAGTATATGGACATATAGACGTCCAAACGTCTAAATGTTTCTTGTTTAGGTCTGAGGGAATTAAGATGGCTTTTCATCACGCACAACACGCCAATTCATTGAACCAAAGCTTGTCTGAGCTTAATGGTGATATCAATGTGTCATTTGAGTTTTTCCCACCGGCGACCCCCGAGATGGAAACTATCTTGTGGAACTCTATCAGACGCCTGGAGCCGCTGAATCCCAAGTTTGTCTCGGTAACCTATGGTGCCAACTCGGGCGTGCGCGATCGTACCCATGGGGTGATCGAGCGCATCCAGAAGGAGACAGATCTTGTAGCCGCGCCCCATCTGACCCTGGTCGATGCCAGCGATGAAGAGCTGGTAGAGCTGGCGAAGCATTACTGGAACTCGGGCATACGCGATATCGTCGCGCTGCGTGGTGATCTGCCTGCGGGTAGTCCTAAGCCGACTCGTTTCGCCAACGACCTAGTACGCCTGCTGAAATCAGTGGCCGATTTCGATATCTCAGTGGCGGCCTATCCTGAGGTGCACCCTGACGCGCCTAATGCCCAGGCGGATCTGATTAATCTTAAGAAGAAGATAGACGCCGGAGCCAACCGCGCCATTACCCAGTTCTTCTTCGATGTGGAGTCTTACTTGAGATTCAGAGACCGTTGCGTGGCCGCCGGTATCGATGTGGAGATAATACCGGGCATCCTGCCTGTGACTAACTTTACTCAGCTCAAACGCTTCGCCGGCATGACCAATGTGTCTATCCCCAGCTGGCTACACAGGCAGTTTGAGGGGTTAGATGACGACCCGTCGACTCGTCAGATGGTAGGGGCCAACGTGGCCATCGATATGGTTAAGGTGTTGTCTCGCGAAGGGGTAAAAGACTTCCATTTCTACACACTGAACCGCGCCGAACTGACCTATGCCATCTGTCACACACTCGGGGTCAGACCCGGTAAATAGCGCACTTTGCTTGCCAGAATAGACGCTTAGCCCCGCCCGATAGGTGGGGCTTTTTGCTGCCACGGCTATATCTAATGGGTATCGAATTTGACCCCCACTAGATCTAGCCGAGCGGCCGCTGTTGCTTTTGTGTGTCGCGAATCAGGGTATTGGCTCACTATTCAAATAAACCTTAATTCAATTGAATATCAACTTAATTGAACATCAACTCATTTGAGTATTCACACAGACCTTTAGCTCTGGCGACCAGTTGCAATGCTCCTCCTATTGTCCCGTTTGAGACAGAGTGTTAACGTTAGTGGCTAACTCTCAGTTTCTATGGTTTTTATGCACGCGAATGCGAGTCACTGCCCCTTGTGTCATCAGCCTAATCATTGTGCCTTGGCGGCTCAGCAGGAGAGCGACTCCTGTTGGTGTCACCATCAGGAGTTTCCGCCTAAAGCACAATTATCCAATGCACAACTATCTAAGGCCATAGCCGCTGACGTTTGTATCTGCCTGGCCTGCGCCGAGGCGCTTAGGTTAGAGGTTAAGTTGGGGGTTAAGCGAGTCGACTAATGCTAATGGGTGATGAGAAGCGAGATGGATAAGTTCGATGCCGTGGTTGTCGGCGCAGGAGTCATAGGGCTGGCGGTAGCTGCCAGCTTGAGTCGGCGTTTTGCAAGCGTGCTGCTCATCGATTGCGCCGAGGCCATAGGTACAGGTATCAGTAGCCGAAATAGCGAGGTGATCCACGCGGGGATCTACTACCCGAGCGGCAGTCTCAAGGCGCGGCTGTGTGTGGAGGGAAGGCAGCGGCTATATGCCTATTGTGAGCGCCGGGGCATCGCCGTGAATCCCCTGGGCAAGGTGATAGTGGCGACTCAGACGGAGCAGGAGGCGCAGCTCGATGCCTTGCTCGACCAAGGCCGGGACAATGGCGTGACAGAACTCTACCCGCTCAGCCGGCGTCAACTGGCCGAGCTTGAGCCGGCATTGGCGGCGACGGGTGGCTTATTCTCACCCTCTACCGGCATAGTCGACAGCCATGGTTTGATGTTGAGTCTGCTGGCCGAGGCGGAGGAACATGCCGCGATATTTTGCCCTCATAGCGAGTTTATCGCCGCCCAAGCTGGTGGTAATGGCTTTAGGGTCGAGCTGAAGCAGCAGGGTGAGCGGATGAGCATCGACACAAGTTACTTAATCAATTGCGCCGGTTTATATGCCACTCAAACAGCGGCTCGCATCGAGGGGCTGGCAAAATCTTCTATTCCACTTCTGCATTGGTGCAAGGGGCATTACTTTGCCTATCAGGGCAAGAGTCCGTTTTCCCATCTCATCTATCCCGTCCCAGAACCTGGTCTGAAAGGCTTAGGCGTACACGCCACCTTAGATCTCGGTGGCCAGCTAAAGTTTGGCCCGGATACCCAATATTTGACGCCCTGCAGTCAGGAGAGTTATCAGGTACCCGATGCGCTGCGCCAGAGTTTCTTCGAGGCGATATTCCGCTATTATCCCGCCGCAGAAATCGACCGTTTGGTGCCGGCCTACGCCGGTATCCGTCCTAAATTGCAGGGACCGGACGATAGTGAGGTGGCTGACTTCTTGATTCAGGGGGAGGCAGAGCATGGGCTTGCAGGCTTGGTTAACCTTATCGGCATCGAATCGCCGGGCCTCACCGCTAGTTTAGCCATTGCCGAACTGGTTTCTCGGCGGCTGCCTGTTATTTAGGCAACAAAAAAGGAGCCGATAGGCTCCTTTTTAGTAGCTAGCGTCAGGCGTTAGCCGTTGTCTCTGTTGCCTTTGCGGTGAGACTTGCGTTCACCCGCTGGTTTGCGACGGCGTGGCGCACGATTGTCATCGCTAGCGTTTGCCATCTCTGTACCCGCTTCACGAATGTTTAGCGGTTTGCCACAAACGCGTACCTTCTTCAGGTGTTGCAGCACATCTTTAGGCATGCCATCGGGCAGGTCGATCGAGGTGATCTGATCGAACAGTTGGATCTGGCCAATGTAACGGCTGTCGATGTTGGCTTCGTTGGCTACTGCACCCACGATGTTACCTACACCCACACCATGGTCACGACCCACGTCGAGTACGTAACGGCACATCTTAACGTCTGGATGATCCTTCAGCGTATCTGCCTTGCCCAGATTTGTCGGTGTCGGACGCGATTCGCGACGACCACGAGGGCTACGCTCGCCACGTTCGCCACGATCACGAGAGTTACGCTCATCACGGTTATCGCGTTGACGCTCCTGGATTGGAGGTAGCTGTAGAGGACGCTCCTGTTGCACCATGTTTAGCAGGGCGGCGGCTAGCACTTCTGTGTCGACTTCCAGTTGCTGACATAGTTGGGCAACGGCGCCATGCATGAAGTCCAGCGACTCGTTGTTGATGGTGTTCGATACCTGTTCACCCAGACGAGACAGACGACGCTCGGCCACTGTTTCAGGGCTTGGCACGTTCATCGGCGAGATACGGCTCTTGGTTGCACGCTCGATGGTGCGCAGCATGCGCATCTCTCTGTGGGTAACGAACAGAATCGCCATACCGGTACGACCGGCGCGGCCAGTACGACCGATACGGTGTACGTAAGCTTCGGTGTCGTATGGAATGTCGAAGTTGATCACGTGACCGATACGCTCAACGTCCAAACCACGGGCGGCAACGTCGGTAGCGATCAGGATATCCAGCTTGCCACGCTTGAGCTGGTCAACGGCGCGCTCACGGGCCTGCTGGTTCATGTCGCCATGCAGTGGCGATGAGGCATAACCGCGGGCTTCAAGCTTCTCGGCCAGCTCGACACAGGAGTTACGGGTACGTACGAAGATGATGATACCTTCGGTGTTTTCCACTTCCAGTACGCGTACTAGGGCCTCGAGTTTGTTGTGCTGAGAAACCTGCACGAAACGCTGCTCGATAGACTCAACTGTGGTGTGGCTGGCGGCGATGCTGATGTGTACCGGCGTTTGCAGGTACTTGTTGGCGACGCGCTTGATCTGCTCTGGCATGGTGGCCGAGAACAGCGCCAGTTGGCGCTCCTGTGGCGTGTGCTCCAGGATCCACTCGATGTCGTCGATAAAGCCCATCTTGAGCATTTCATCTGCTTCATCGAGCACCAAGGCATTGAGTGTTTCTAGCTTAAGGGTGCCACGACGCATGTGGTCCATGACGCGGCCTGGGGTACCCACAACAATCTGCGGGCCACGGCGTAGGGCGTTAAGCTGCTGATGCATACTTTGACCGCCATAGATAGGCAGTACATGCAGGCCTTTCATAAATTTGGAGTAACTACCGAAGGCTTCGGCAACCTGTACCGCCAGTTCGCGAGTCGGTGCGAGCACCAGGATCTGCGGCACGTTGCGGCTAGGATCGATAGCGTTTAGCAGGGGCAGGGCGAAGGCACCGGTTTTACCCGTACCGGTTTGTGCCTGGCCAAGAATATCTTTCCCCTCCATCAGGGGGTCGATACTGGCGGCCTGGATCGGCGTAGGATTTTCATAACCTAGCTCGTCGAGAGCACGCAACAAAGGCTCGGACAGGCCGAGTTCGCGGAAAGTTTTTTCACTGGATGACATGGGTTGTAGCCTTGTGGTGTAACTAAAGTGCAGAGACTGCACCAAAAGATGTAAAAGACAGAAAATCAACCCCGTGTCGACTTCCCGCACCGAAAACGAATCAGTAAGCCGATTATTATAACAGTAAGCCTGATATCTTTCCACCACCTGGCATAATTTTCGCAGTAAACCCAGATGTCGTTAATTTAACCACTTAGTTAACAGTGAGTTACATTTTTCAAAAATACAAAAATCCCTGTGGTTTGTATTAGTTATTCAAGAGATAAGTGTCAATTATTAATAGTTTATAGGCGGTTTCCGTAACAGCGGCCAGAAAATTAACATCTATCTTGCTCGCCTCGTCACTGGGCTGGTGATAATCCTTGTGGGGCGGGACGCCGAAGTAGAGCCAGGGGATACCAGCCTGATGAAAAGGATAATGATCTGAAGCTCTTAACCAATCGACCCTCTGTAGTGTCTTGCCCGCTTCCGGGGGATGATTGGCACGAATACAAAGATCTACCGTCTGCTCCAGTTGGGCCTTTATCTGCTGGAACTGACTGAAACCACGGCGGCCCTCGAGGTAGATACGGGCGTTGCGCGCCGATCGGCCTATCATGTCCAGGTTAATCATTAACTCAATCTGACTGGCCTTGAGTGGGGCTCCGGGCGTCAGCAAGCCATCCACGAAGGCCTTGGAGCCATATAGACCGGGCTCTTCGGCATCGGTAGCGATAAACATCAGGTTGGTATCTCTTGCTCGGCTCAGGCTATGGGTGGCGATCTCCAAGAGGGCGGCGACGCCCGAGGCGTTATCGTCTGCGCCGTGATAGAGCTTGTGACCCTGCTTGCCCAGGTGATCATAGTGGGCCGCTACGACTCGCCAGCGATCGCTGGGGCGGCTTGCGGGCAGTATGCCGATGACATTGGTGCCCAGGCGAGTGCCGAATTGATAGTCATATTCAAAATCGTGATTGAAATGCCCCTGCCAGGGAGTGAGACCCGCCTGTCGCATCTGGCTCACTATGTAGTCTCGGGCCTGGGCGGCGCCGTCTGTGCCTGTCTTGCGGCCGGTGAATTGGTCGCTGCTGAGGGTCTCGACATGGGAAAACAGCCGTGCTTGGTCAGTCCACACGAGTCTATAGTCATCATCGCAGCGCTGGCTCTCCGGAGTCTCGGCGCAGCCTAGTAGAATCAGACAGAGCAGGCCCAGGGTGAGCAGGGCTACAATTGGCACTGGTCGCGGGCGCCTGATGTCGACGAGGGGGAGGGGCGTTTTCAACGAAGACTATCCTTAGGTTCGAAAACTCCTAAGCTACCTGGGTTTGTGCGTGAAATAAACAAAAAAGCCAGCCCGTCGGGGCTGGCTTTTACATTGGTCAGTCTTTACTAACCCTTTAACAGCGGCTTGAGGAAGCGCGCCGTGTGGGAACTTGGATGCTCGGCGACCTGCTCAGGCGTGCCGCTGACCAAGATGGTGCCGCCGCCCGAGCCACCCTCTGGACCCAGGTCGACAATCCAGTCTGCGGTCTTGATCACATCCAGGTTGTGCTCGATAACCACTATGGTGTTACCGTGTGCCTTGAGTCTATGCAGCACGTCCAGTAGTAGCTGAATATCGGCAAAATGCAGGCCCGTGGTCGGCTCATCCAGGATATAAAGGGTCTTGCCGGTATCGCGCTTACTCAGCTCCTTGGCCAGCTTGACCCTTTGGGCCTCACCGCCCGAGAGGGTCGTTGCGCTCTGACCCAGGCCGATATAGGAGAGGCCTACTTCCATCAGGGTCTGTAGCTTGCGGGCGATGGCCGGTACGGCATCGAAGAACTCGCGCGCCTCCTCGACCGTCATCTCAAGTACTTCGTGGATGTTCTTGCCCTTGTAGCGTACCTCTAAGGTCTCGCGGTTGTAGCGCTTGCTCTTACAGCTATCGCAAGGCACGTACACATCCGGCAGGAAGTGCATCTCCACCTTGATCAGACCATCACCCTGACAGGCCTCACAGCGTCCGCCCTTCACGTTAAAGGAGAAACGCCCCGGCTTGTAGCCTCGGGTTCGCGCCTCTTGCGTGGCGGCAAATAGCTCACGGATAGGGGTAAAGATCCCCGTGTAGGTGGCTGGATTAGAGCGCGGCGTGCGGCCGATGGGGCTCTGGTCGATATCCACCACCTTGTCGCAGTGGTCCATGCCGGTGACTTTCTGGAAAGGAGCAGGCTCATCCACCGTGGCGCCGTTGAGCTGGCGATGGGCGATCTTATAGAAGGTGTCGTTGATCAGGGTCGACTTGCCCGAGCCAGACACCCCGGTGACACAGGTGAACAGCCCCACGGGAATGGTGAGGTCGACATTCTTCAGGTTGTTACCCGAGGCACCGAACAGCTCGATCACCTTGCTGGCATCGTACTCTGCGCGTTTCTCGCTGATCTGGATCTGCTTCTTGCCCGAGATATATTGGCCGGTTACCGACTGCTCGCAGGCGACGATATCTTTTAGCGGGCCGTCGCAAATCACCTGTCCGCCATGCACACCGGCGCCAGGGCCGATATCGATAATATGATCCGCCATGCGAATGGCGTCTTCGTCATGCTCGACCACGATGACAGTGTTGCCGAGATCCCTCAGGTGGATCAAGGTGTTAAGCAGACGTTCGTTGTCGCGTTGGTGCAGACCGATGGAGGGCTCGTCCAGCACATACATGACCCCGACCAGACCAGCACCGATTTGACTGGCCAGACGAATCCGCTGGGCTTCACCGCCTGACAGGGTATCGGCCGAGCGAGACAGGCTCAGGTAGTTGAGGCCGACGTTAACCAAGAAGCCGAGGCGATCGCGTACCTCTTTGAGGATCTTCTCGGCGATCTGTGCCCGCTGGCCGCTCAGGCTCAGCTGCTCGAAGTACTCCATCGCCTCACCGATAGACCACTCGGTGAGTCTCGGCAGGTTGAGGTCTTGGATAAACACATGGCGAGCCTCTTCCCGCAGGCGCGAGCCGCCACAGCTGCTACAGGCCTGAGTATTGATGTATTTGGCCAGCTCTTCACGCACCGCGTTGGATTCGGTCTCGCGGTAGCGTCTGTCCATGTTGTTTAAGATCCCTTCGAAGGGGTGGTTGCGCACCACCACGTCGCCGCGATCGTTGATGTATTTGAAGGCGATACTCTCCTTGCCCGAACCGTGCAGGACTATGTTACGGACTTTGGCGCTTAACTTCTCAAATGGCGCCTCGACATCGAACTTATAGTGCTCGGCCAGCGAGGTCAGCATCTGGAAGTAGTAGAAGTTGCGTCTGTCCCAACCGCGGATGGCGCCGCCGGCCAGGGAGAGTTCTGTATTGGTGATCACCCGGTCGGCATCGAAAAACTGCTGCACACCCAGGCCATCACAGGTGGGGCAGGCACCGGCGGGGTTGTTGAAGGAGAAGATGCGCGGCTCTAGCTCCGCCATAGAGTAACCACAATGCGTACAGGCAAAGTTGGCCGAGAACAGCAGCTCTTCGCCGTCGCCGTCCATGGAGGCGACGGTGGCGATACCGCCAGAGAGTTCCAGCGCGGTCTCGAACGATTCTGCCAGGCGCTGCTGCAGATCGTCACGTACCTTGAAGCGATCCACCACCACCTCAATAGTATGCTTGACATGCAGCTCCAGTGCCGGGGGATCGGACAGGTCGCACACCTCGCCATCGATACGGGCGCGGATAAAGCCCTGGGCCGCCAGGCTGTCCAACAGCTTGACGTGCTCGCCCTTACGGTCGTTGATCACCGGGGCCAGCAGCATCTGGCGACTGCCTTCGGGCAGGGTGAGTACCTTGTCGACCATCTGGCTGACGGTCTGGGCCGCCAAGGGTTGGTTGTGAGTCGGACACCTAGGCTCGCCCACACGGGCAAACAGCAGACGCAGGTAGTCGTAGATCTCTGTGATGGTACCCACGGTGGAGCGTGGGTTATGGGAGGTGGATTTCTGTTCGATGGAGATCGCCGGACTCAAGCCCTCGATATGATCCACATCTGGCTTCTCCATCAGGCTGAGGAACTGGCGCGCATAAGCCGACAGAGATTCGACATAACGACGCTGTCCCTCGGCGTAGAGGGTATCGAAGGCGAGTGAGGATTTTCCCGAGCCCGACAGGCCAGTGATCACGATTAGCTTATCTCTGGGGATCGTCAGGTTGATGTTTTTGAGATTGTGGGTACGGGCGCCACGAACTTCAATCTTGTCCATCTGTCTCTCTGGTTGTGCCGAAAAAGAGACTGATTATCGCATAAAAATTGAGTCAGGTCATAGAAAAGCCCAGTGTGTGATCTGGTCATGGGCGGGAGGCAATTGTGCATTTTGCTCGCATCTTCCGCTTTTCTTTTTGAGCTATTTCATCGCTTCGTGATAAACTGCGCGACTTATTTATGAATACAGATCAGGGCGAACAATGGCCAATAATGGACTGTCTAAGACTGAGAAAAGAGTCGCGTTTTCACTAGCCAGTGTATTTGGGCTACGCATGATGGGCTTGTTTATGATCATGCCTGTCTTTGCGTTGTACGGACAACATCTTGAGGGGTTCTCTCCCCTGTGGGTGGGGATTGCCATCGGGGCCTACGGCCTGACCCAGGCGATTTTGCAGATCCCCATGGGGATCTTATCGGACAAGTATGGCCGTAAACCTATCATTCTCATCGGCCTGGCCCTGTTTGCTTTGGGTAGCCTGTTGGCCGCCTCGGCCGACTCCATCTATGGCGTCGTCGCCGGACGGGCCTTGCAGGGGATGGGGGCGATTGCCGCGGCCGTGTTGGCGCTGGCCGCCGACCTGACCCGGGACGAGCAACGTACCAAGGTGATGGCCATCATAGGCATGTGCATCGGTTTCTCCTTCGCACTCTCTCTGCTGGTGGGTCCTATCGTGGCCGAGCATCTTGGTCTCTCCGGTCTGTTTGCCATGACTGCGGGCCTGGCGTTGCTTGGCATGGTGATAGTGCAGCTGTTGGTGCCTAACCCTATTGGTCAGGCGCCCAAGGGCGATACCGTCGCGGCGCCGGCTAAGCTCAAGGCGATGCTCACCGATCCGCAGCTGTTTAGACTGGATGCGGGTATCTTCATTTTGCACCTGGTGTTGACCGCAGTGTTTGTAGCGCTGCCGTTGGATCTGGTGGATGCGGGCCTGGCGAAAGAGAAACACTGGATGCTCTATTTCCCCGCCTTCGTGGGGGCCTTCTTCCTCATGGTGCCGCTTATCATCATAGGGGTGAAGAAGAAAAATACTAAGGCGACCTTTCAGATTGCGCTGCTGATCATGATCACTGCACTGGCCGCCATGGCGTTGTTTGCCAATAGCCTGGTGGTGCTGAGCGTCGCCGTGGTGCTCTTCTTTACCGGTTTTAACTATCTCGAGGCTTCGCTGCCGAGCCTGATCGCCAAGTTCTGCCCAGTGGGCGACAAGGGCTCGGCCATGGGAGTCTACTCTACCAGTCAGTTCCTCGGTGCCTTCTGTGGCGGCCTGTTAGGCGGTGGTGCCTATCAGCTGCTCGGGGCGGCGGGTGTCTTTACGGTGGCGCTCGGTTTGATGTGCCTATGGTTATTGCTGACATTCGGTATGCAAAACCCGGTTTTATTAAAGAGCTATACCCTGGAAGCGGAGGTGGAAGGTAAAGAACAGGCCCGTGCCATGGCAACAGAGCTGTCGCAGCTACCCGGCGTGGCCGAAGCCATAGTCGTGCTTGAGGAGAAGGTCGCTTATTTGAAAGTTGATGAGCATTTCGATTTGAGACAGGCGCGAGCTGTGTTAGGCTCTTCCAATTAACAGATCCACGGCCGCATATGGCCGAGCATCTGTACCCAATTTAGATTTATAAGATTATCGCAGGAGATTTCAATGGCCAGTCGTGGTGTCAATAAGGTAATTTTGGTCGGTAACCTGGGGAAAGATCCCGAGGTTCGTTACATGCCAAACGGCAACGCCGTAGCCAACTTTACAGTGGCGACCAGTGAGTCTTGGAAAGACCAACAAGGTCAGATGCAAGAACGTACAGAATGGCACAACATTGTAATGTACCGTCGTCTTGCGGAGATCGCCGGTGAGTACCTGAAGAAGGGCTCGAAAGTGTATCTGGAAGGTAAGCTGCAGACCAGCAAGTGGCAGGATCAGCAGACCGGACAAGATCGCTACAAGACAGAGATCAACGTCAACGAGATGCAGATGTTGGATAGCCGTGGCCAAGGTGGTCAGGGTGGTCAGCAAGGTTATGGCGCGCCGCAACAGCAAAACCAGAACCAGTACGCACCTCAGCAATCTGCGCCAGCACAGCGTCAGCAACAGCCTCAGCAATCGGCTCCTCAAGGTGGTTATGGTGCCCAGCAACAGGCCGCACCACAGCAGCAAGGTTATGGCGCTCAGCCGCAGCAGGCACCAACCTATGCGCCTAAGCCACAGGCCGCACCGCAACAGCAGGCTCCGCAGCAGCGTCCAGCGCCTCAGCCACAACAGAACTTCACGCCGGATCTGGATGACGGCTGGGACGACGATATCCCGTTCTAAGCGGATCGCGAACGCTAGGAACGCGAACCCCAGAAAAGCGAACTTTAGTATTAAAACCCTGCCTAGGCAGGGTTTTTCGTTTTTATCGTCTCACCACACCATGAGCTTCTAGGTGTGAGGCAGGCCTTGCCTCCATGGGGGAGTGTTCATTTGTTGTCATGCGGTGTAAAATGCGCGCCCAGCCCGAGAGAGGGCGACTGCTAAACTTGGGTTACCCTTATTTATGTCATCTGCCACTATGCCAACTGCTATTAATCGTACCTTCTCCATTGCGCCCATGCTCGATTGGACAGATGTAAAAATATATCATTGATATTATTGGTTTTTTATTTTGCTGGGTTCCTATTGGGTACCTGACGTTTGATTTTATTTGCTTGGGTACCTAGGTTTTTCTTTCTATCGCCAGTCGTTTTTAGCCTCTTCATTTCTTATATCAATATACTTAGCTAAGTCATCTAAATGCACTAAGTAAGGGCATTTTGCACTATCTGACAATTTAAATACTGGGAATGGTAACAGGCCTGCTTTAGCTCTGTTTTTCGCTGTTCTTAGGCTAAGTCCAAGGTAAGACTCTGCTATTTCATTGAGAGGAATCATCGCCCTATTCGAAAACTGCTCTAGCAATAGTTGATGAGTGATGGTGAGTGTTTTCTTAGATTTGCCCATCATGGCTCCACTTGTCCCCAAATTGGGTACATTGTGCCCTGTCTCTAAAATCGGGACAATGAGTAAAACACTTCACGCACCAGAATACAGAAAACTAATAGAGTGGCTAAAGGCTGCTCGGATTGAACGTGGGCTAACCATGCGTGACCTCGCGGCCGAGTTGGGTGTACCACATTCTTATGTTGGCAAGGTTGAGCAATGTGAACGAAAGCTTGATGTTTTGGAGTATGTTCGGTATTGCGAAGCTCTTGGTGTAAGTGATTGTATCGGTTTATCTTTTATAAAGAAAACCTTAGGATAGAAGAACGATGGAAAAGTTGTTGTTGGTATTATTTGCAATTTTTTCAATGGCCTAGGACTTTCCTTGTGGGTTTGAAGTGTGTGCTAATACTTTTTGTTTATTGTTCATCTGTCAAAATTATGCATAATAAACTGCTGATTTTTAGTTAGTTATTAGCTTGCGGTGAGCGGGAACTCAGTTTATAAATGGTACCTCTGCAATACTTATTGTTAGTACTGAATCGGTTGAATGTCCGTGTAATATTTTGATTGTGTGTTTTATTCGGGAAATGAATGAATATAGAACAGGTTAAGAAGGCTGTTATCAGTACATTTCAGCTTTTCCTTGATGAGAATCTCCAAGGCTTAATGGTCGGTGAAATTAATGATAATGATTACCGAATGTTGGGTAGGGGCTATGGAGAGCTAGAGTGGGACTGGGGGATAGAGAAGTTCTCGAATCATCCTGAATTGTTCGACTTTTGTTTTAAAATACAAGGGAGTGATATACCTGATGGTGTTGCGATGGGGACATACAATTTAGCAACTAAAACATTGGAAATGCATATGATGGAATCTTTTGTCGATACTGATAGGGAGCATCCACTCCGAGGACGTATGACATACCTTACCCTAGTTGCATCATATCTATTTTTAGCTACTATTGAAGGTGATACATTACATTTTGTTGACCCGGTAGATAGAAAACTTGAAGAGCATTATAAGTCTTACGGTCTATCGGAACCGCAACTGATTGATGGACAAAAAGTTCAGGTTATTTCTCAAGCTGATTTAGGAGTTCGATTAGGGCAATCTGAATTTAGCTATTGAAGTTCATAATAGTAATGGTAGAATTATCCGCCAACTTACTCGTATAGTTGTGTTAATCACAAAATAAAGTGCCAAACATGAAAAGCGTGATGTAAATCATTGTGAAAAAGGATGTAATGGCCGATAAATGTATATATAAAATGGACTTGTTAGGAGTGAGGCTATGAAACAACGCAAGAGCACCCATACAACAAGCTATGAGGTACAAAAAGTGTATTCTCGACTTGGAGTTGCTTTGGCTAACGTAATGCAAGCAGCGCCAGCCCATTTAGAAGAGTCCGCAAGGTATTGCGGGAAAGAGCTCCATGGGCAACAAAAGCCTAAAGCAGCTTAAAGAAATTTAGCTAGTTTTCAGAAAAGGCGCGTAAGCGCCTTTTTCTATTTATGGCATTTACCTTTCTATATTTTTAGACATCAGTTAGTAAGCGTCCGGTGATCCCACCTAGCGTTTAGCAAACTGCCATGGTAGTAGCTGCTCGATATCGACTTCGGGTTTGCTGAGCTGCTCTAGGCTAACCATGACATACTCGAACACATTGAGGTCGTTAGCCTTGGCCGTTTCAATGATGCTGTAGAGGATAGCACTCGCGTTAGCGCCGGTGGCAGTCTGGCTAAACAACCAGTTTTTTCTGCCTATGACGAACGGTTTGATTGCTCGTTCTGCAC
>NZ_JAKEVJ010000038.1:0-58245 GCF_022398425.1 Shewanella sp. Isolate7
CTCGATAACTGTATTAGTATTTTTAATTGTAGAATAACTACTTATCTAAAAATCCTGCTTTGTTCTCAAGCGTTTTTCCTGCGCTATTTCTGATCACATATTTACTGTGATTGGTATAAGCTGTTGCTCGTCTTATTGATAGTGGCGCAGCGCGATCATGAACCGGCTACCCCGGTCAACTGTGCTTTGCACCTCGATACGACAACCGAGTCTGGCCAGTAATTGTCTGACGATCGCCAGGCCGACACCTAGCTGTGGCAGCGCGTCGCCTTGGCAATAGTAGAGCTCGGGCTGGGTTTGGCTGGGGGGCTGCTCCAGGGTGGTAATGGCTTGCGCTTGCATGCCGCTGCCCGTGTCTTGTATGACGAGATAAGATCCCGAAGGCAGGGTCTGAGCATAGACATTTATCTCGCCGCCGGCTGGCGTGTGGCGCAGGGCGTTGTCCAGCAGGTTGTTAAGCACGCGTCCCATCAGCTGGGGATCTGTGTAAAGGATCAGCCCCTCGTCCCGACTGATGTTCAGGCTAATTCCGGCCCGTTTGGCCTTGGGGGCGAAGGTCTGCTTGACCTCATCGAGGAGCGCCTGCAGCGGTGTTCTACGCAGATTCGCCTTTATCTGACCATTCTCCAGCGCCGCCAACTCCAGCATCTGCGCCAGTAGCTGTTGCAGCCTCTGCCCCGAGGCACTGGCATATTCGAGCAGACTATCGTCGCGCTCATCGACTGGGCTGATTAGCCAGGTGTCCAGATAGCCCAGTAGCGTGGTGAGCGGTGTCTTGAGATCGTGTGACAGGTGCAGCAGAAACTCCTGCTTGGCCGCCTGCTGCTGAGTCACCTGGCGCTGCTTCTGGGCAACCTCCTGCAGCAGTCGGTTGATCTGGGCGTTAAGTTGGGCCATCTCCTGGCTACGGCTCGGCGCCAGGGGAAGGGCGAGAGGCTGGCCGATCGGTTTCTGCTCTAGCTCCCCCAGTGCCTGGGTGAGACGCTTGAGCGGCCGCGTCAGGTAGCGTAGCAGCAGGGAAAACAGGATCAGGGTAAACAGCGCCCAGCCGCCTAGGGCGGCGCCCCAGCGCTGGGGCAGGTCTTTTGCCTGGATAAGCGATTGCCAGTTATCGAAGGCCTCACCGCCGATGATCACATACAGGTAGCCACTGAGGGCCCCGTCTGGGCTATGAAGTGGGCTGACGGAGAAGATCTTCTGTTGGCCGTCAGCCCTTGGGTCTGTGCCCAGGATAGGTAAGGGCTCATCCTGCAGAAAGGCCTGCACCTTATTGATATCGACGCCGTGGGTCTTGATCTGCTCCTCCTTGGCATCGAAGGCGATCACCTTGCCCTGGGGGTCTAAGGTGTAGATCTCGAAGCTGGGGCCCAGCAGCATGAGATCGTGAAGGGCCTCCTTGAGGGCGGCGTTGGAGGTGATCCCCTGGGACAGCAGGGGGTTGATCTCGGCCATGTGGGTCGCCAGCTCTCGGTGTAGGGATTGTTGCACCAGACGTTGGCTGTGTTGCTGGTTAAGGCTAAACCACTGCCAGAAACCGATAAACAGCAGCAGGACACAGGCGCTGGCAAGCAGTAGGATACGGCCAAACAGGCTATTGACCATGGCTAGTGCGCCGCCGGTGGCGCAAACTTATAGCCCACGCCCCACACCGTCTGTACCAGCTCGTTGCTGTTGGGGCAGCAGGCCAGCTTAGCCCTGAGGCGATTGATGTGACTGTTGACCGTGTGTTCATAGCCCGCATAGGAGTAGCCCCATACGGCCTCTAGCAGTTGCATGCGGCTGAATACTTGGCGCGGATGTTGGGCCAGGTAGTAGAGTAAGTCGAACTCTCTGGCGGTGAGGGCCAGCGGTTGGTTGGCGGCGGTGACTTCCCTCGTCTTGCTGTCGATCACTAACTCGTCGAACGTCAGGGCATACTGGTCGGCGGCCTGCTGGTCGGCACGTCTGAGGAGGGCCTTGACCCTGGCCCTGAGTTCCAGCACGCTGAAGGGTTTCACCATGTAGTCGTCGGCGCCGGATTCCAGGCCTAGGACGATATCTGACTCGCTATCCCGGGCGGTGATCATCATGCAGGGCAGGCGCTTGCCCTCCTGGCGCAGCTGTTGGCACAGGGTCAGGCCATCGCCGTCACTCAGCATGCGATCCAACAGCAAGAGATCGAAGCTTTTGCTCTGCAGCACTTGTCTTGCCTGAGTCAGGCTACTTACCTGTGTCACCTCATGTTGCAGGGATTCCAGGTTGAGGCGGATCAGGCGGGCGAGGTCGGGCTCATCTTCGACCAGTAAGATGCGCCGGCGTTCACACACACTCCTGTCGCTGTTTATCACAGACATAGCAAATTCCCTCTGGTTGGCCTACATCCAGTAGACCCAGCCCGGAGGGAATTTATTTCGTCGAGGTTAAATATTGCTCGTTGGCAAGCCTCTCTAGCGACTAACGTGTGCGCTGAATCGTCACTCTCAGTACCGGATTGTCAAACCTGTGACTGGCATGTAGCACCGAATCGCTCAGGCCATCGTCCTGGCTGATCCCCCCAGGATGCAGATGCACACGATCTACATCGTCACGGCCGGCATTAAAGCCTTCGCCGCCATCGGCCGGCCCGGGTATTGTCCCCTTGAGCTCGCTATTGGCCTCGGTGCCGGCATCATAGGCGGGCGTGTAGAAACTCTGGGTCTGCGCCACCGCCATCTGACTCAGATCTATGGCGTCCAGGCCGCTGAAGGCGTCGTTGGTGTTGACCAGCATGGTGAGCAAGGAAAGCGATGAGACGGCCGTCTCGACCTGGGTTAGGGTCAGGCTCTCACTCGCGCCGGGAGCCAGTATGCCCGCGCCGCTTATCACCATGTCGACGCCGTCCATCTCAGTGCTATAACCTGACTGATCCCCCCCTTCGGCCAGTTGCTCAAGTGCCAGGCTGGCGGGCTCACCACTTTGCCAGGCGTGATAGCCGTTTGAGGTGGCCAGCAGTGCCAGGGGAGACATAGGCTGGTTGGCGGTGAGGTTTGTCACCGTCAGGGTAAAGCTACGCTCTACGGGCGGTGCCGGCGGCTCTGGCATATTGTTGTCATGGTCGTTGTCTGAGCAGGCACTGAGCAGCACCCCCACACTCAATGCCACTATCGACAGCGGTAGGCTGCCCTTGAACTCTTGCAGTTTCATCTTGGCCTCCTACTTCACTGTGATGCTGACGTGGGCGACCGGGTTGAGCCAGCGGTGTACACGGCTGTCGAGATCGCTCATGCCACCTGCCGGATCTGTATCGCCTAAGATGCCGGGATGGATATGCACCTTGTCGTTGGCGCTGGTGTCGGCTACACCGCTACCATTGCTGCCGCCATCGCCACCCGGCGCAGCGGGGCTCCCTGGAGTGCCTGGCATGCCGCCGCCATTGATGATCTCATCGTTTGCCTCTGTGCCGGCGTCATAGGCGTTGAGCGTCAGGCTATAGGTGCCGGGAGTGGTCGGAATTTCCCAGCCATCTAAGCCGACGAAGGCGTCGTTGGTGGGGAGTATCATGGCAACCAGCGACAGATGGGTCATGGCCTGGCTGTCTAAGGTGATGCTTTCGACCTTTTGTCCCGGCGCCATCAGGCCAGCCGCCGGATTAGACAGGGTGACACCATTGGCTGCATCGACCATGGCGGCGAGATCGGCGATGTCTCCCCCTTCCGCCATCTTCTGTAGTGCACTCGTGGCAGGCTCGCCCGCCTGGAACAGGTGCATCTGTGCATCGTGGGCGGCAATTAGGACCGGAGTGAAGTGGTTGCCATGGGTGAGGTTGCTGATGCTGATGGTGAGTTCGGCGGCGCCGACAGGTGTGACGACTAAGCCAGCTAATAGTAGGCCGGCGGTGACTTTGCGTAGGGTCATGAGGTTTCTCCTGATGGACATTAAGACTTGTATTTCAAGCATGGCCTCAGGAGTTCACTTAAGTATCGCCAAATTATCACAAAAGTTTCACAACTGCTCTCGGGCGGTGAACTGGCTCTCAATTTACGCTTTGATTTACGTCTCAATCGTCAATTCCTGCGCTAAGTCAATGCGGCGGCCGTTCGCCGCAGGCAGGCTATTGGCTAGTTTTGCAACGGGCAGTCGCCAGGCGGTTTAAACCCTAGGACAAATAGGGTATTTTCCTCGCTGATTCTAACATAGCCCTAAAAGCGACCCCGATAGGATGGCTCAGAGACAAGATGCGCATTAGCAAGAAAATTGTGGTTTTTGTGGCCGGCTTTTGCCTGCCCGCCATCATGGCCATCTCCTATGGGTTAAATACCTGGTATGAGCTTCGCCTGAGCGACCTGCGCCAGGACGTGAGTCAGCGTGCGCAGCAGAATATCGCCCATCATCTCGAGGAAGATCTCGCGCAGTTTGAGATGTTGGCCCAGCTATACGGCGTCCCTATGGCACTCTTGCCCGCCGAGCAGCGCCAGAGCCTGTCGGCAACCTGGCAAGCCATGTCCCTATCTGCCCATGTCAGCCTCTACACAGTGCAAGAGACGGGTATCACGCCCTTTGGAGATCTCAGCCCGGAAACCCAGGCATTGGATCTCGCCTCACTGCGCCGCGAGCTGCTGATGCTCGACGGCGTTCGTACCGGCTTTCTGCTCCAGGGGAGGCAAGGTTTTCTGGCCTGTGTGATCCCGCTGTCCGATAGTCGACGCCTGTTGATGGTCCGCCGGGTCGATAATCAACTGTTCGAATATTATGAGGCCGACTCCTCGATGGCGGGGCTGAGACTGGCGAGCGCGGCGCCGACCTTGCTGGGGCAGCCATCGCCACAGCGGGTGACCCTGGAGGTGCCGAGCCTGCTTGGTCAGCACTCCTTGCTGCTGGATATCGAGCTCAAGCTACCGGTCAGTCAGTTAGACAGTGCGCCGGCAACTCTGGTGTACCTTATCGGCGGCATCAGCCTGCTGCTTCTCTTGATGGGGTATCTCTGGTTGCGTCATGGGGTGATCGACCCCCTTAAACAGCTGCTGCGTCAGCTGTCGCGGGTGGATCCGACGGCTAAGACCTATCAACCGATCCGGGCCAAGGGCACCTCGGAATTTATGGTGATCTCCGAGCAGGTCAACAGCCTGCTCGCACGTATCTTCCAGCAGAAGGAGCGCTCCAAGATCACCCTGGAGGCGATTGCCGAGGCGGTGATCTTGACCGATAGCTGGGCTAAGGTGATCTACTTAAACCCCCAGGCGGAGCGTCTGCTCAAGGTGAAGGCCGAGTCTGCGGTGGGCATGAACCTGGAGAGGGTGTTTCGTAGTGAGCCCGAGCTGAATCAGTCGCTGTTTGCCTTCATGGCGAGTGGCACGGCGACGCCGCTGCTGAGCAAGGTCAAGTTTACCAGCAATACCCCCAGGCTGATGGAGCGTAGCATCAGTAACCTCAAGGGACCGAATAACAAGATCATCGGCACTGTGATCGTGCTGCGGGACATCACCCAGGAGGAGCTGCTCAAGCATCAGCTCAGACGCAGGGCCAACTATGATAATGTCACCGGACTGCTCAACCGCTGCGCCTTCGAAGAGCGCCTACAGGCGTTTGCCGAGGATGCCCAGACCCTGGCGATCTGCTATTTCGACCTGGAGCAGTTTAAGCTGATCAACGATTCCTGCGGCCATAATGCCGGTGATGCCATGTTGAAGATGGTATCCAAGGCGATTCAGGCCAGCCTGAGTGAACAGGGGCTGTTGGCCCGATTGGGGGGCGACGAATTTGGTCTGGCGCTGAAAGATCTGGGGGTGGTGGCGCTGGCACAGCAGGTGAAACAGATCATCGACGCCGTCGGCAAACAGGTGATGGAGCATCATGGCTGTCATTATCATGTGGGGATAAGCGCCGGAATCGCGCTGGCCAGGGCGCCCTACATCAATCCGATTGAGCTGCTAAAAGATGCCGACATCGCCTGTATCGCCGCCAAGCGCAAGGGCAGTAATCAGGTGCATTTCTACGATGACAAGGACAAGGAACTCACTTACCAGCGCAATGCGCCCAAGTGGGCGGTGCGTATCGCCCAGGCGATCGAACACAACGAGCTGCTGCTCTACTATCAACCCATCAAGGCCCTCGGGCCTCAGGGTAAGCAGCGTATGGAGGTGTTGCTGCGGATCCAGGAGCCCTGCGGGCGTATCCTGGCCCCGGCGCAGTTTATTGCCGCGGCCGAGCGCTTTAAGCTGATGACAGATGTCGATAAAGAGGTGATACGTAAGACCTTCCTCTGGCTATCCTTGCACGAGGAGCTATGGGGAGATCACTGTCTGTCGATCAACCTGTCGGCCAACAGCCTGGGGGCCGAGGGCATGGTGGACTATATCATCGCCCAGCTGGAAAGGTTCGCCATCCCCAGCCAGTGCATCTGTTTCGAGATCACCGAGACCAGTGCCATCCAGAATCGTAACCGGGCGATGGAGATGCTCAATCAACTGAAGAAACAGGGCTTCTCCTTTGCCCTGGACGATTTCGGTACCGGCTTTGCGTCATACGGCTATCTGCGGGAGCTGCCGGTGAATTATGTGAAGATCGACGGGTGCTTCATCAAGTCGCTGGCCAGCAATGCCAAGGACTATGCCATCGTCAAGTCGATACACGATGTCTGCCGCGTGATGGGCATAGAGACGGTGGCCGAGTTTGTGGAGAATCAGGAGATCATCGACAGGCTAGAGTCGATCGGCATTAACTATGCCCAGGGCTACGCCATAGGTCGCCCCAAGAGCCTAGATCAATACCTCACAGCGCCGCTGGACAATGTGCATCGGCTGATGGCCTAGTGCTAATGCCGTATAGCCTAGCCTTAAGGCTTGTGCTTTCGGGCTAAGTGTGTGAATTTGGAGCCTATCCATTTATTCATACCTTAGGTCTTAGATGCAAACTTTAGCCGACAAGGTTGTTATCATTACCGGCGCCTCCGAAGGCATAGGGCGTGCCCTGGCCAAGGCGATGGCGCCTCTGGGGTGTCGATTGGTGCTGACCGCTCGCAGCCAGGCACGGCTTCATTCCCTGCAACAAGAGCTTTCAAGCGTTGCCAGCGTGCCGCCCCTGGTCGTTCCCGCCGATGTGACAGATGCCGATGCCTGTCGCGCCCTCATAGATACCTGTGTGGCCCATTTCGGCCGCCTAGATATCCTGGTCAACAATGCGGGCATGACCATGTGGTCGCGTTTCGAAGACCTCGAAGATCTCGCCATCTTAGAGCGGGTGATGCGAGTCAACTACCTCGCCCCCGCCATGCTGACCCATTATGCCTTGCCACACCTAAAGGCCAGTCGTGGTCAAATCGTGGTGGTGGCCTCGGTGGCGGGATTAACCGGCGTGCCGACTCGCAGTGGGTACAGCGCCTCTAAACATGCGGTGATGGGTTTCTTCGACTCGCTGCGGATCGAACTGGCCGAGCATGATGTCGCCGTGACCCATATCTGCCCCGATTTCGTGGTGTCTGAGATCCATAAACGGGCGCTGGACGGTAAGGGGCAGCCGCTGGGCAAGAGTCCTATGCAGGAGGCTAAGATCATCACCGCCGAGCAGTGTGCCCAGATGATGTTGCCTGCGATTGCCGGACGTAAGCGGCTGCTAATCACCTCGCTGCGGGGACGGCTAGGCCGTTGGTTTAAGATAGTCGCACCAGGGCTTATCGATAAGATCGCCCGTAAGGCGATTGCCTCTGGCCATTAGGATGAAATCTTTGGTAAATTGCAGAGATAAAGCAAATAAAAAGCCCAGAATGAACTGGGCTTTTTTGTGTTTGACTAGAGGCTTTAGCGTCTAATCCTTGGTGATATCCAGGTTGATCAGCCACCAGGCTCTGGCCTGAATATCGCCGGCCTCCACTACGCCGCCAATGCGGTATGGCTTGGCAAAGTGAGTTACCACTATCGGCCTAATGCTTTGGTAGCGTCCCGGATTGACGAACCAGGCGTTGTAGGGATCGTCCGCATTCAGGCTGACGGTCACTTCTGAACTGACCGGCTGGCTTATGTTCGGGCAGGTATAGATGCTGCTTGAGGCGAGCGGGTACGCCACTCTGCTACCATCGCTACACAGGCTGGTCTGCTGTAGCCTAAGCGTCACTATGGTGCAGCCCTTTAAATTATCCGGATCGGTACAGATCTGAGTCACCATAGTGGTGTAGCCACCGCTTAGTTCATCATTGTCATTCTTACTTAGGGCATCACCACGTCCGCCGATAGAGGTGAAGTAGGAGACGTCACCTGCGGCAACCTCTGCCGGTGAGACCAGCTGCAAGTCGCTGGCATCGAAGGTCAGGCTGGCCTCTTCACCCAGGCCTGGCTCGATCTCCTTGAGGTATACCTTGTAGTTCAGGCTGGCGCTCTGATAGTTGTTGCCGCCATCATCGGTAACCGTGATATCGAAGTAACTATTTTCACGTGAACCTGGGTAAGCATGCAGGGTGAGTTCGCCCGTTGAGGTGAGCTCGGCATATTCCAGCGACACCGGATAATTAAAGGCGTAGCTGAGCTTACCAAAGGCGTTGGTAAATTCTGGCGGTGATACCTTACGATCCGGATAGTAGACCACCGACTGGCTAATCTCATCCAGGCTTAGCCCTGGGTGAACCGCCTTGGCGACACTGACGTTGAAGTCGAGTAGGGTGCGCTCATAGTTGCGGCTCTGTTCGATCACTGTGACCTTGGCCATGCCTGCCGCCTGAATCGTCATCTCACCGCTGGCCTGGTCGAGACTCACCACCTTGCTCGAGGCGATATCGGCATAGTAGCTAATCTGGCTGTCGACGCCGTGGCCGCTGATGGCCGGTGCATTGAGGCGAGTACTCGGAGCGTAGACTGTGCTGAGCAACTGTGAGCCAAGTTTTAGCTCAGGGTTTTCGCCGCCCTTGTCGATCACCACATTCAGCTCGGCGCTTTGTGGCACATGACCGGCGTCGCCGCTATCTGTCACTAAGTAGGTGACGCTACCCGCGTTATTAACCGTCAGCGTCTTATTGGCTAGGTCGACACTGATCACATCACTCTGACCGCTATCTAGCTTCAGACTCAGGCTGCCGATGGCGCCCGTTAGTGGAATGGTTAGCGTCTTATTCGGTGCATATTGGCTGCGCACAGAGGAGATCTGCAGGCTACCGTTTAGCGGCGCCACGTCGACGAAGAAGCGGCTGCTGGCCGGATGATAAAACTCATTGCCCGCATCGGTTGCAGTGACCCAGCCGCGGCCGGCGCCCACAATAGTGATCGCCTTGGTATTGGCATCTTGGCTGAGTACGCCATCGCCGCCATTTTCGACCTGGTAGTTCACCAAGCCTTGATTGTGGCTAGGTTGCGGCAGGAATGGTTCGTTTGCCTTATATTCGACGCGGCTATTTTCCACGACGAACAGGTCATTGTCTTGTTTGTCTATGGAGACGGTAAATTGCTGCGTTTGGCTCGTCCACAGTTCGCCGCCATCGTCGCTAACTATCACCTCAACAGTGCCGGGTTTCAATTCCTGCATCTGACCGGTTTTGGCGTCGAGTGTTACCACATCGGTGGCACTGGTGGTTGTCAGACGGTAGCTCAGGGTGCCCTTGGCACCGGCAACTTGTGGCGACAGGGTCTGATTGGCCTGATATTGGCTGTCGATATTGAGCGCCTGCAGCGAGCTGGCGATCATCGCCTCGACCTTGACCTTAAAGGTACGGCTGGTGGTCAGGTAGTTGTCATCACCCGCATCGGTCACTTCGACCTGGGTCTCGCCTACGCCCTGGAAGCTAAATTCGCCCAGCTCGGCATCTGTGATGTTGATGACATCCTCGGCGGCTCCCGCCTTGATGGCGAAGTGTAGCTTGCCCTGTGACTGGGTCACATCGAAGCTGCCTGTCTGGTCGACTGCGAAACGGGTCGTCACATCATTTGCCTTGAAGGCGAGATTTTCCGCCTTGTTGATCTGCACGCGAAAGCGCTGAACCGGCACCTGAGTATGGTTGGCGGGCGCGACCTGCGCGACTTCAACCTGAGTCTCACCGGCACCCAGAATGTTCATCGCCCCTGTGGTGGGGTGTACCTGAACGACCTGGGTATTGGCGCCGGCGACCAACTGATAGTGCACCTGGGTGGTCGGTGTGCCGCTGTAGACGGGCACTAGCTGACCGCCAAAGATCAGTGGCTTGTTGGTGATCGCCTGATAAGTCGCAAAGGCTGTCTCGGCGAGCGAGATGCTGACCTTAAACTCACGGGTATCGGCCTAGTAGTTACGGCCGCCATCGTCCTTAGCGAGCAGGTTAACGCTGCCACTGCCGATAACGATGAGTTTGCCCTGGGCATCGATAGATACCACTTCAGTAGACTGATGCTCCGCCAGAGAGAGACTGAGGGTGCCTTTGACGCCGCCGATGTTTGGCGACAGTTTTGCACCTGCGACATAGCCTTGACTGATGTCGTTGGTCAGTAGCGGTGAGCGAGGGGCCTTATCTATGCTGACGCTAAAGCGCTGGCTGGCCGATTTGGTCTGGCTGTTGCCGCTATCGGTAGCGATCAGTTCAGTCGTGCCGGCATTGAGGATGGTGAGATACTGCTTATCGGCAGAGATCTTGACCACATCGGCCGCGGCGCCATTAGCCAATTGGTAGCTGATGCTGCCCAGTTTGCCTGTGATCGCCGGCGTGAGGCGCTGGTCCGGAGCGTAGGTTTGCACCAGCTGCTGCACTTGAATGCCGGGATGCGCTTGTTTTTCGGGTTGCGGGGCTGGACTGTCCGAGTCGCCTCCGCTGCAAGCGGTGAGTAAAAGGGTAAACAATAGAAGGTAGTATCTCATTAAGCCTCCAGCTTAAAAATCAGAGGCGGCGAGTATACATATGTGAATAATCTGCTGTAATGAGGGGTTAAAATATTGAATTATGCTAATATTGTGTTTTTCCAGTATAGAAATCGCGTATTCAGGCTATTTTTATACATGATTCGAATTTAGAACATAACTCATTGAGTCGTATAAAAAAGCACCTAATACCCTTGTAGAGTATAGGTGCTTTTATGCGATTTTATTGCATGAAAAGTGAGCGTGATCTGGATCTCAACTTCTCATTAATATCCCTTTGTGGGTATTAGCTCTCCCGGGCGATAGCGCGATAGGCGATATCGGTACGGAAGTAGACGTCATCCCAGTGGATCTCGTTGACCAGCTGATAGGCACTCTGTTGCGCCTGGGTGACGTTTTCACCCAAAGCCGTTGCGCACAGTACGCGGCCGCCATTGGTGACCACATGGCCATCCTTCATGCTGGTGCCTGCATGGAATACCTTGCCATCATCGCTGCCCAGGCTCAGTCCCTCGATCACATCATGCTTGCGATAGGCATCTGGGTAGCCACCTGCGGCCATTACCACACCCACGGCGGCGCGGCTGTCGAACTCGGCGGTGACCTTGTCCAGCTCGCCACGGGTGGCGGCTAGGCAGAGTTCAACCAGATCAGACTTGAGACGCATCATGATAGGCTGGGTCTCTGGGTCGCCGAAGCGGCAGTTGTATTCCAGAACCTTGGCGCTGCCATCTGGCGCAATCATCAGACCGGCATAGAGGAAGCCTGTGTAGACATTGCCTTCGGCGGCCATACCGTCTACGGTTGGACGGATCACGTTTGCCACTGTCCAGTCGTGTACGGCTTGGGTCACAACCGGCGCAGGAGAGTAGGCGCCCATGCCGCCTGTGTTGGGGCCGTTGTCGCCATTGTCTCTGGCCTTGTGATCCTGGCTGCTGGCCATGGCCAGAATATTCTTGCCGTCGACCATGACGATGAAGCTGGCTTCTTCGCCCTTGAGGAACTCTTCGATCACCACGCGAGAACCCGCCTCGCCAAACTTGTTGCCGGCCAACATATCTTCGATGGCGGCATCGGCCTCGGCCTGATCCTGGGCGATGATCACCCCTTTACCCGCCGCCAGGCCGTCGGCCTTGATGACGATAGGGAAGCCTGTCTTGGCGGTCACCTCGGTGACATAGGCCTTGGCAGGATCGATCTCGGTAAAGTTTGAATAGGCTGCCGTAGGAATATCGTGGCGAGCCAGGAAGTCCTTGGTAAACGCCTTAGAAGACTCTAACTGCGCCGCACCTTGGGTCGGGCCGAAGATAGGCAGATTCGCCTCGTTGAAGGCATCGACCACACCGAGAGACAGCGGCACTTCCGGGCCGACAATCGTCAGCTCGATCGCCTGCTCCTTGGCAAAGGCAACCAGTTCAGAGATGGCTTCCACCGCGATGGCGACGTTTTCCAGCTTAGGCTCTAGCGCAGTGCCGGCGTTGCCTGGAGCAACGAAGACCTTCTCGACCAGGGGGGATTTAGCGGCCTTCCAGGCCAGGGCGTGTTCGCGTCCGCCGCTACCTATAACTAATACGTTCATGCTATATCCTTAAAATGGCGCCCAGGCTTGTGACCCAGGCGCGAAAGCAAATTAATGACGGAAGTGACGCATGCCGGTGAAGACCATGGCCATGCCATGTTCGTCGGCGGCGGCAATGATCTCTTCATCGCGAATCGAACCGCCCGGCTGGATGATGCAGCTGATGCCGGCGGCCGCGGCGGCGTCTATACCATCGCGGAAGGGGAAGAAGGCATCGGATGCCATGACCGAACCTACAACTTCCAGGTTCTCGTCGGCCGCCTTGATACCAGCTACCTTGGCACTGTAGACGCGGCTCATCTGGCCGGCACCAACGCCTATGGTCATGCTGTCTTTGGCGTAGACGATGGCGTTAGACTTAACGAACTTGGCCACCTTCCAGCAGAACATGAGATCTTTCATCTCGGCTTCGGTTGGTTGACGCTTGGTCACCACCTTGATGTCGCTCATTTCGACCATGCCCTGGTCTCTGTCTTGGATCAGCAGGCCGCCGTTGACGCGCTTGTAGTCCAGGCTGCGGGTCTTGGTATTCCATTGACCACACTCTAGTAGGCGAACGTTGGCCTTGGCCGCCACTACATCACGAGCCGCCTGGCTAACGACGGGAGCGATGATCACCTCGACGAATTGACGCTCGACGATGGCGCTGGCGGTCTCGGCGTCCAGCTCACCATTGAAGGCGATGATGCCGCCGAAGGCCGAAGTTGGGTCTGTCTTGTAGGCACGGTTGTAGGCTTCCAGCAGATCCTTGCCGATGGCGACGCCACAAGGGTTGGCGTGCTTGACGATGACACAGGCTGGCTCGCTGAACTCTTTGACGCATTCTAGTGCGGCATCGGTATCGGCGATGTTGTTGTAAGAAAGGGCCTTACCCTGCAGCTGAGTCGCGCTGGCGACAGAGGCTTCGTCTATGTTTAGATCCACATAGAAGGCGGCGCTCTGGTGGCTGTTTTCGCCGTAACGCAGATCTTGCTTCTTCACCAACTGAGTGTTGTAGGTGCGTGGGAACTTAGAGTCCTGGTGACATTCGTCCTGGCTGCGTGCCGCTACCCCATTCACCGCGTGCGGTGGCACTTGGGTACCGAAGTAGTTGGCGATCATGCCATCATAGGCGGCCGTGTGTTCGAAGGCGGCGATAGCCAGATCGAAACGCGTCTCCAGCGTGGTGCTGCCCTGGTTGGCCTGCATCTCTGCGATCACGCGATCATAGTCTTTGGCGTTAACGATAATGGTGGTGTCTTTGTGGTTCTTCGCGGTAGAGCGCACCATAGTCGGGCCGCCAATGTCGATGTTTTCTACGGCGTCGGCCAGGGTACAGCCTTCTTTGGCCACAGTTTCGGCAAAGGGGTAGAGGTTAACGGCAACCAGATCGATAGGTTTAATGGCGTTCTGTTCCATCACTATCTCATCGATACCGCGACGGCCGAGGATGCCGCCGTGCACTTTTGGGTGCAGGGTCTTTACACGGCCGTCCATGATCTCAGGATGGCCTGTGTAGTCAGAGACTTCAATGACAGGCACATCGTTGTCTGCTAACAGACGGGCAGTGCCGCCTGTAGATAGCAGTTCAACACCTTGAGCATGTAGGGCTTTTGCAAACTCTAAGATTCCGGTTTTATCAGAAACGCTTAACAGCGCGCGACGAATAGGTCTGGCATTATTCATTTTAGGTACAGGGTCCAGTAGTTATTTTAAGGATCTTTCGGAAAACAGAACAGTTAGTCGCTGCTAACCCCAAGCGTATTGCTTTCCAAAAGCCCCTCAATTTTTTAACTCCCCATCGCGGCGCGCGTATTTTACCGTAAAACTGTGTGCCATGCTGTTTTTTTATGTGCGATTTCACAATACGCCATGGCGAACAAGTAAGAGATTGCGATTTGCTGCAGAATAACCCTTGACCTTAGATTTAACTCTAAGGTTTATACTGGCATTAATGTGATGATGAAAGGCGCTATCGGAGGCAAGATGTATCGTATTGGAGAGTTGGCCAAACAGTGTGAGGTGAAGGCCGACACCCTGCGTTTCTATGAGAAACATGGCTTGTTGTCGCCATCGATGCGCAGCGAGTCGGGTTATCGACTCTATACCGAGCAGGATGCCGAACGCCTGCGCTTTATCCTGCGAGCCAAGGCGGTGGGCTTTACCCTGTCGGAGATCACCGAGCTGTTATCTATCGATCTCGACAAATCCAATTGGGCCTGCGCCGATGTCAAAGGGATGGTGGATATCAAGCTGGCCAATGTGGAAGAGAAGATTGCCGAACTGAATCATTTCCGTCTGTCGCTTCAACGGCTATCCGATGCCTGTTGTGGCGGGCCGGAAAGCGCCGAACATTGCTCTATTCTTGAGGCGCTCGAGTCCAACGTCGAGGTGAAGTGTGAAAACCACAGTCATGATCACAGCGAAACCGAATATAAAACCAGTTGTAAGCTAAAGGGTTAACCTATGTTGTTATCTAATTTCATCGATCTCTTTCTCGATTCCGCGCCCTGGCTGCTGCTGGGCCTGGTGCTTGCCGGTATGTTGAAGATGTTTGTGCCCATGACCTGGATGCAGAAGCAGCTAGGGGGCCATGGGGTGAAGACGACCATCAAGGCAGCCGTGCTAGGCGCGCCCTTACCACTGTGCTCCTGCGGCGTGATCCCCGCCGCCGTCGGCCTGCGCCGCTCGGGCGCCTCTAAGGCGGCCACCACCTCATTTTTAGTATCGACCCCAGAGACGGGCATCGACTCGGTCAGCGTCTCTTATGTGCTGCTCGGTCCCTTCATGGCGGTGGTGAGGCCTATCGCAGCGGTGACAAGTGCCATTGTGGCCGGTCTGCTGGTGGGCCGTGACGATGATGAAGGTCAGGTCGAGGAGGTGGCTCAGGCGAGTTCGAATCAGCCCATGACAGAGAAGGCAACCAAAGCAACGGCAAGCTGCTGTAGCGCTAGCAAGCCTGCCGAGAAGCCCGTCGTTAAACAAGCGACATCCGCTTGCTGTGGTGACAAGTCGAGTGCTCCTGTGCGCATGACGGCAGATGCCTCGCCCATGATGACGCGCCCGGCAAGCTCGGGTGCCCTGGTCAAACCCATGGCGGCGACAGCAGCTGTCAGCTCTTGCTGTAGTGGCAAGCAAGAGGTCAAAGTGGCTAGCTCATGTTGCTCGAGTGCAAGCACAGACAAGCAGAACACCAGCCAGTCTTCGGGTGAGAGCTGCTGCGAGTCCACCAAAGATGTTGCCACCGAGCTCAAGGGCACCTCGGTACTGGTGCGTATGGGCAAAGGCATGCATTACGCCGCCACCGACCTGGTGCGCGACACCACAGTCTGGCTGTTGATCGGCCTCTTCTTTGCGGCCTTGGTACAGACCTATGTGCCGGGGGATTTCATGGCCAAGTGGGGCGATGGCATCTTGGCCATGCTGGTGATGGTGCTTATCTCTGTGCCTATGTATATCTGTGCCACGGCATCCACGCCTATCGCCGCGGGTCTCCTGCTGGCGGGTGTCTCGCCCGGCGCCGTGCTGGTGTTTATGCTGGCGGGGCCGGCGACGAATATTGCCACCCTGGGGGTAGTGACCAAGGAACTGGGTAAGCGCGCCCTCTATGGTTATCTCGGTGGTGTCTTGGGTGTGGCCCTGATCGCCGGAGTCCTGGTGAACTACCTGGTGGCAACTTTCGGTTTCGAGGTGATGCCTCAGGTGGGTGAGCAACATAACCTGTTGCCTGCGGTGGTGGTGAACGCCTCGGGCATCATACTGGCAATTTTGATGCTTAAGGTATTGTTGGCCAAGCTGCCGAAAAACTGGTGGCGCCGAGATTGCTGCTCATAACATCGAGTTAGCACATTCTAGTTAATAAAAAAGGCACTCCAATGAGTGCCTTTTTGCTGTCTGTTTAAGTCTAACTTAAGGTGCAGGAGTCTCTGCGGCGGCCTCGAAGTCACGCTCGGTCGTTGTACCTTGGGTGACGGTGACGTCTTGCTCATCCACATGGATGAAGAAAGGTGCTTCAACATCATCTGCGCCGTTGGCCACTTCTGGGTCATCGTTCTGTGCCAGACAGGTATAACCTAGGCTGTAGTTAGCCGCGGCAACGAAGCCAAACTCATACTCATAGCCTGTCACTGTCTCGGTTTCATCGGTAACAGGGTTAACACGTGCCGAGGTGATAGGGGCTACCTGAGGGGCGACAATGTCGGCTTCCAGGCGGAAGTCGAGCATGTTTTCCAGTGCGGTTGCCGTTGGGTAGAGATAGACGGCCGGGCTGAACTCAGAGCCACCGGCGGCGGCTTCACAGTCTGCCATCACGCTGGCGTCAATCATGCCGTGAATGGCACCGACTTCGGCGTTGTTGACCAGCTGTACCGCTGTAGGCTTAAGGGTCCAGTAGTCCTTGTTGCCGTGGGGCGCCTGTAACCCTTGTGAGAGGTTAAACTCGGCGACGAAGTTGTTCACGCCCGCCGCGATGGTGAAGGCCTTGTTGAAGAATAGACGACCCGTACCAGGTTCTTCGGCGCCAAAGCCGCCACAGCTACCGTTGCTGTTGGTGACTAGGCCTGCATCCATGTCATCCATGGTCTTAACATAAGAGCTGTTGGTGTCGGCCACTTCGCTGTTCTGCATATAGATACACATCTGGTATTCGCCGACCGGGATAGACTGGCCGCTAACCAAAGTTTCGACTTCCTGACCCTGTACCGTCAGTAGATCAACGTGTTTCAGCTCACCGTCTTCGGATACGTCGAATGACAGAGATTCGCCGTTACCCTTAAGCACCACTTGTTTGAAGGCGATATTCACCACTTTGGCATCGGCTGGGTTATCTGAAACACCTAGGCTGAAGACACCTGTCTCTGGTGTTTCCGGCTTATCATCGCTGCCACCACAGGCGGCAAGCAGGCTGGTGAGTGTGATGGCGATAATCGATTTTGAATACTTCATAGGTTACCCGTTCGTCATGTTGGTTTATCAAGTATGCCCGGCCCGCCATCCCGGAGAGTAGATGGTGAGCTAGGGAAGGTGCGAATAAGTCCCGTGCTTGCTCTGCGTGTGCTTAAAGTGGATAGATGCTAGGCACAGTTTGCAGCGAATGGCCCTAGTCCTTCGCAAGAACTGTAACGCAGCAAATACCGCTGTAAGCCTCGCCCTGCGGGGCTTTGATAGCAACACCATTTCGGCGTTATTCAACTTCAGCAGGCCTCGGCATGCCCTCAGTTGAATGCCTTGAACTGTCGCTGCTATCAAAGCCAGAGCTGTGNTGCTTGCTCTGCGTGTGCTTAAAGTGGATAGATGCTAGGCACAGTTTGCAGCGAATGGCCCTAGTCCTTCGCAAGAACTGTAACGCAGCAAATACCGCTGTAAGCCTCGCCCTGCGGGGCTTTGATAGCAACACCATTTCGGCGTTATTCAACTTCAGCAGGCCTCGGCATGCCCTCAGTTGAATGCCTTGAACTGTCGCTGCTATCAAAGCCAGAGCTGTGCGACGACTTGTTCGCACCTTCCCTAGGCAGCTTGATGGGGTTATTTATTTTAATCAGTGCAGCTATAAGGATAGGTGAACAGACGCCTAAGTCCACCGAAAGTTATACAAAAGAGGCAAGTATTAATAAAGTTAAATAGGTCGGGCAGTGAGTACTCACTCTTTGCGCCAAGCCCTTGGCACAAGTCACAAATTTAACAGTGGATAGGAATAAAAAAGCGACTCGTGCGCAAGTGCTACGAATCGCTTTAGTCATAGAACAAGCCAACAGCATCAGCTTGTTAAACTTGTATTTATGCCTTGATATCGGCATTGTGGTAGACGTTTTGTACGTCGTCACAGTCTTCCAGCGCGGCCTGGAATTTCTCGAATTGGGCAATCACTTCAGGGTCGCTGAGCTCTGTCATGGTCTGAGGCACGAAGGCGATCTCTTCCACTTCCAGTTCTGTCTCAGGGAAGGCATCGTTGAGGGCCGTCTTCGCCTTGTAAAACTCTGTATTTGGAGCAAATACGCTGATGATGCCATCTTCTACTTCGATGTCGGCGACGTCGACGTCGGCCATCATCAGGGCCTCAAGCACGGCCTCTTCATCTTCGCCCTTAAAGGCAAATACCGCTTGATGATCGAACATATGGCCAACGGTGCCAGGGCTGCCAAGCTTGGCATCATTTTTCACGAACGCCTGACGCACCTCGGTAAAGGTACGCTTACCGTTGTCGGTCAGACAGTCGACGATCACCATGGTGCCGCCTGGACCAAAGCCTTCGTAACGTGCAGTTTCATAGTCTTCACCGCCGCCACCCTTGGCTTTCTCCAGGGCGCGTTCGATGACATGAGCAGGAACCTGATCTTTCTTAGCCTTGGTGATCATATGGCGTAGTGCCAGGTTGCCGTCAGGATCGAAGCCACCGTTCTTTGCGCAAACATAGAGTTCTTTGCCATAACGAGAGTAGAGTCTCGTCTTCTGCCCAGCCGTTTTGGCCATAGATTCTTTGCGGTTCTGGTATGCTCTTCCCATCTTGCGATATCTCTTTAAGCGAAAAAAATTGGCCCAATGTTAGCAGCTTTGTCGACGATTTTGCAGACTCCGCTGCTTATTTTGTCAAAACTGTGGCGCGCGAACCGCTAACGCTCGGGTGGGGTAATGAAATCTGGGATCTCCAGGATCTCCTCGGGCCTGCGGTCAAACAGCGCCTGATAGATATACTCGATAAAGGCGCGGTACTTGCGAGGCAGGTAGGCCCTATGGGGAAAGCTCAGGGTAATGGCGGTCTGCGCCATGGGGAAGTCGGTCAACAGCGGGATCAATAGCCCTTCCTCTATGGCTGCCTGTGCCACCAGGGTCGGCGCCGTGGCGACTCCCAGCCCTTCGATGGCCGCCTCGCGCGCCAGGGTGACATTGTTAACGGTTAGCTGGGCCTCGGGCTCAATGGTGACCCACTGCTGGCCATCGAACAGGGTCCAGCCACCGTCGATATGGGTCGACTTGAGGCGAATCGCCTTGTGGCTTATCAGATCTTGCGGTGTGGTGGGTATGCCATAGCGCGCCAGGTAGCTTGGACTGGCCACCAAGGATTTGTCTGTGTTGAGTATCCGGTAGGATTGCAGCCGCGAGTCGCGCACATCGGACACCTGAAACAGAATGTCTATGCCTTCCTCTATCATGTCGACCTTACGGTTGGTCAGTTCGGCGTCCAGAGTCATCCCGGGGGTTGCCTCGAGGAAGCGGGCGAAGATGCGGCCGAAGAACAGCTGCCCCAGCTCTATGGGGCAGACGATCTTCAGGTTGCCCTTGATGGTCTCCTGGCTAGCGCTGAGCTGATCTTCGGCGCTCTGCAGATCCATCAGGATCCGCTGTATCTTGTTGTAATAGATGCTACCGGCCTCGGTGAGCTTGAGGGCCCGGGTGGTGCGATACAGCAGCTGCACCCCGGTATCGGTTTCAAGCTCGGCTATCTTACGGCTCACCGTCGCCTTGGTGAGACCCATCGCCTTGGCTGCGGCGGTGAAGCTGCCTTTTTCCACCACCTGGGCGAACATCTGAATACGATTCAAATCCATCTATTGTTACACCTGTGAAACAGTTGGTAATTTTTTTAACTGTCTAATAAACATTATAAGACAGTAGTAAACTATCAAATTCTAATCAAGGTGTTTATTCGTGGGGGTTGGATGTCAAAACGTCGCCTATTTATCGTGTTGCCGCTGCTGTTGCTCGCAGCGGTGGTTGCCGGCTACTACTGGTGGAGTCAGGTGAGGTTCATCGAATCGACCGACAACGCCTATGTCGAGGCCGATATCTCTAATATCAGTGTTAAGGTGCCGGGTTATGTGGTGACCGCTAAGGTGACAGATAACCAGCATGTGGAGCAGGGACAGCTGCTGGCCGAGCTGGAGTCGAATCAGTATCGGGCCAAGGTGAGTCAGAGTCAGGCCAGTCTGCAGAGTCGTCTGGCAGAGCTGCAGACCCTGTCGGCCAAGGTGACGCTGCAACAGGCGATCATCCGTCAGACGGCAGCCGGGGTGGCCAGTGCCGAGGCGGAGAAGATCCGCGCAGAGCAGCAGCTAAAGCGTACCACCAAGCTAAGACACAGAGACTACAGCTCACAAGATGAGGTGGATCAGGCGACGGCGGCCTTCGATTCGGCCGTAGGTCATTTAGACGAGGCCAAGGCGGCCCTGGTGGCCAAGCAGGCGGAGCTGGCGGTGCTTAACGCTCAGCTGAACCAGAGTCAGTCCCAGGTGGCGCAGACTAAGGCGGGGCTGGAGCTGGCCGAGATCCAGCTTGCCGATACTCAGATCAGAGCCCCCTTCTCCGGGGTGATAGGCAAACGCGGCGCCCTGACCGGCCAATATGTGCAGCCGGGGCAGTCGCTCTACAGTTTGGTGCCGGATGGCGCGGTGTGGATCACCGCCAACTTCAAGGAAACCCAGATCCAGCATATGCAGCCTGGGCAGTTGGTACAGGTTCATCTCGACGCGTTTCCCGACCAGGAGTTTACTGGTGTGATCGATAGCCTGGCACCGGCCTCTGGCGCCAAATTCAGTCTGTTGCCGGCGGAAAACGCCACCGGCAACTTCACCAAGATAGTGCAGCGCATTCCTGTGCGTATCCGTTTGGCGCTGGATGCGAGCACCAACATAGTGCCCGGTCTTAGTGCCGTGGTGAAGGTGGATACCCGGGGGGCGCCGCAAGACACAGTGATCGCCAGCAATCGTAAGCAGGTTTCGGTTAAGGCCACCCAATGAGCAGCGTGAGCGCCACCCAGGCACTTCCGCCTCAGGCCGCCGAGTCTGAGGTTCAAGCAGCCAAGCCTCAGGGCTATGAGCGCGGCAGCCTTCGCTCCTGGGTCGCCGTATTCGCCGGCCTGCTTGGTGCCTTCATGGCGATTTTAGATATTCAGATCACCAACGCCTCGATGAAGGAGATCCAGGGCAGCCTGGGGGCGACCCTGGAAGAGGGCTCCTGGATCGCTACCGCCTATCTGGTGGCCGAGATGATCGCCATTCCCCTGTCGGGCTGGTTGAGTCAGGGTCTGTCGGTCAGGCGTTATCTGCTGTGGACCACGGCGGCCTTCATCTTAGCCTCTTTCCTCTGCTCGCTCGCCTGGAACCTGGAGGCGATGATCGCCTTTCGCGCCCTACAGGGCTTCTTCGGCGGCGCGCTGATCCCCCTGGCTTTTCGGTTAATCCTGGAACTGCTGCCCGAGGAGAAGCGTGCCACTGGCATGGCGCTATTTGGCGTGACCGCCACCTTCGCACCGTCTATCGGCCCCACCCTGGGTGGCTGGCTGACCGAACAGTTTAGCTGGCACTATCTCTTCTATATCAATATTCCCCCCGGGCTCATGGTGATGGCCATGCTCGCCTATGGCCTGAGATCTCGCCCCATCGACTGGGACAAGCTGAAGAACGCCGATTATTCCGGCATAGTCACCATGGCGCTGGGCATGGGCTGTCTCGAGGTGGTGCTGGAGGAGGGCAATCGTAAGGATTGGTTTGGCTCGGAGCTGATCCAGCATCTGGCCATCATCGCGGTCATCAATATCGCCCTGTTTGTTTTTATTCAGCTGCGTAAGTCGTCGCCGCTGGTGAACCTCAGATTGCTGGCGCAGCGTGACTTCGCCCTGTCGACCCTGGCCTATTTTCTGCTAGGGATGGCGCTGTTCTCGGCCATCTATATGATCCCCCTCTATCTGTCACAGATCCATGACTATAGCCCGCTGGAGATAGGTGAGGTGATCATGTGGATGGGCTTTCCGCAACTCCTGGTACTGCCGCTGGTGCCTAGACTATTGCAAAGATTTGACGGGCGTTACCTGGCGGCCTTCGGCTTTAGCATGTTTGCCCTGAGCTATTACATGAACAGCCACATGACGCTGGATTTTGCCGGCGATCAGATGATAGCCGCGCAGATTGTCAGGGCCCTGGGTCAACCCTTCATCCTGGTGCCTATCGGCATTATCGCCACCATGCATATCAGCGCCCAGCAGACGCCATCGGCCTCGACCGTGCTCAATGTTATCCGCAATCTGGGTGGCGCCTTCGGCATCGCACTGGTGGCGACCCTGATCGACAATCAGTCGCGTACCCATCTGGCGGAGATGAAACAGACGGTGACGGCTGTGAGTAGCCAAGCCTATCAATATCTGCAGCAGAGCAGTCAGCTGTTTGTTCAGGCGGGCTCGGATCCCGTGACCGCCCAGGCACAGGCCAAGGCAATGTTGGCCAAGACTATGACGCAGCAGGCCTATGTGCAGGCCTATAACGATGTGTTTCTCATCATCTCTGTGCTGCTGATGTTGGCGGTAGTGGCCGTGCTGCTGATCCGCAAGCCTAACGCCGATGAATCAGGCGCGGCCTAGGTAATCGCCAATAGTTAGCGACCACCTATAGCAGCTAGCTTCTTGCTAAGAGCACATTAGAGCATAGATAGGCTTATCTGCTCGAAGGGGTAAACCTGGCCGCCAAATTCGGCGGCAAAGGCATTGGCATCTTGCTGCTTGCCAAAGCTGGCCAGCGTCTTACCCATGGCGCCTGTCTGGCTGGAACCCACTACGTACCAGGCCTGTCTGGCGTCGATGAAGTGGCTATCCTGTGGCGCTTGCCAGGGGCTCTTGGCCATGTCGTGGACATAGATCTCCTTGACCTGCTTTTGGTATTCGGGATCCAGCAGGAAGCTAAACAGATCCCGGGTCGAGCAGAACTTCTTCACTGTCTGGTCCGTCTTGAGATAGAGCTCCCCCTTAGGGCCGGGAAAATTACCGATTAACATGCCGCACAGGTGGCACTCGTCGCCGTGCTCAATGGCGACCGCCTGACGAATTGGACTCGAGGTATCCTCTTGCCCACAGGCACTTAGGCCCAGCAGGAGCAGGCAGAATAGGCTAACGAAGAGTGATGAGCTTGAATTTAAGGCTTGGCGCATTAGAGTGTCTTCCTGTTAAAGATTAAGGTGGCTAAGGTGAGTGGCGCGAATACCCAGGCCAGGAGCAGCGAAAACAGGCCGCCGGCCGACATGCTGCTATTGATAGCCACCGCCAGCACACCGTTGACATCCTTGGTATCTAGGCTGGCGAGATTCACCAGGCGGAAGAGATCCGCCGGATTGAGCATCATCAGCTGCACCAGCTGCTGCTGACTCAGTCCCTCCTCTATGCCGACCAACACCGCCAGCAGGGCGAGATCGAACACCAGCACGAAGAAGAACCAGAGCATCAGTGCCAGTCCGGCGGCCTTAGACTTCTCACTCACCGACAGGCTGATCACATAGGCGATGCTGATAAAGCAGAGACCGAGCAGGATCGCGGTGGCGATAAACAGGCCGAAACTCTGCAGCACCGCGTTGGCATAGGATTGGCTGGCGAGCAGCACCGCGGCGCTGCCAAAGCCCAGGCTGGTGGCCAGTGCCATGATGGCCCCCTGGCCGACAAACTTGCCCAGCAGCAGCTGGGTGTGGCTGATGGGGTAGGTGAGCAGCAACAGCAGGGTGCCGGCCTCCTGCTCGCCGACGAAGCTGTCGTAGGCCAGCAGCAGGGCGATCAGCGGGATCAGAAACACCGCCAGGCTCGACAGGCTAGCGATGGTGGACGACAGCGAGACACTGCCCAGCTGCCCAGAGGCGACCGAGCCGTAGTAGCTGAGTCCCAGGGAGAGCACGGCGAAGATGAGGGTGATGGAGATCAGCCAGCGATTGCGCAGCCCGTCCTGAAACTCCTTGATGGCGACGGCGAGAATGGCATTCATTGTGTTGGCCCTCCTTGGTGGCTGGCATTCGGGCTGCTTGCGCCGGTGCCCTGGCCGAGATAATGCTGGTAGACGCGCTCAAGATCGGCGGGTTCGACGCGAATATCCCCCAGCTGATCCAGTTTGACCAGCTGACGTATGATGGCGAGTTTTTCCTGCTCGGGTACCAGTAGCTGATCTGGGGCGATCAGGTATGGGGTGAATCTGGCATCCTGTTTCAAGGCGCCGTTGAGCCCCTGGGTCTTGATGGCCACGGGGAGTTTCGCCTGCTGTCTGAGCTCGCTCAGGCTACCTTTGGCCAGCAGGCGGCCGCCGGAGATGATCAACGCGCGGTCGATATGCTGCTCGACGCCGGGCAGCACATGGGAGCAGAGTATGATGCTGGCGCCCTCGCTCTTGAGCTTGTCGACGCTGGCGTAAAACTCCTGGGTGGCGATGGGATCCAGCCCCACGGTTGGCTCATCGAGTAATAGCAGCTTAGGGCTGCCCAGGAAGGCTTGTGCCAGGCCAAGACGCTGACGCATCCCTTTGGAGTAGGTCTTGACCTGACGATCCATGGCATGGGTCAGGCCCACCTGCTGCAGGAGTTGCTCGATTGCCTGTTTAGGCACCGACTTGAGCCGGGCAAAGTAGCGCAGCACCTCGCGTCCGGTGAGCTGATCGTAGAAGCTGACATTCTCGGGCAGGTAGCCAACCTGTTTGCGGGCCTCAAAGGCCTGCTTGGAGAGGGGATCCTGGCCAAATACCTTCACCTGGCCGTCTGAGGGGGGGATGATCCCCAGCACCAGCTTCATGATGGTGGTCTTGCCGGCGCCGTTGTGGCCAAACAGCCCCATGACTTCGCCGGGGAATAGCTCAAAATCGACCTGCTGGAGCGCGGCGACCTTGCCATAGTGCTTGGCGACACCGCTTAGGGAGACTATGGGTCTCGAAGGAGAAGATGCTTGCATTGTGTTACTCTGCCTCATTAATAACTGCCTGCCGGGCACCCAGAGAGGGGGCCTGCATGAGTGGAAAACTGTCTTTGACGCCTACGGGTTTGAGCACAGGAAACTGGGTCTGTATCCAGCGCAGGATAAGTACGGCCGGGCTGTCCAGCAGCATCTTGGCCTCTGGATATTGCCAGATCAGCTTGTCGATACCGTCGTTGGGCTCGAAGGGTCTGTCGCCATAGCCGTCGTTGTCGAGATCCCAGCCCAGGTAGTTGCTCCAGAAGTTACCGGCGCCATCCTGGCTCCATTCTGCCTGACGGTTGGCGACATATTTCACCTGCAGCGGATTGTTGATGAAGCTGTTAGCAAACACCTTGGTATGCTCCGATCCTGCGGTCAGGTGTATGCCGATCTCGGCGGTGTCGATCAGGTTATGATCTATGCTGTTGTAGGCCGAGTTATAGACAAACAGCCCCTTGCCTTCACGGCCCAGCACCTTGTTTTCCGGCTTGGTCCAGACCTGGTAGATGCGGTTATGGCTGATCTCAGAGTAGGTGATGAAATTCATCAGGAAGCCATAGTCCTGGCTGTCGCGGCTCTCGTTGCCACTGACGGTGAGGTGGCGTGAGCTCATCAGGGCATAACCGGCGCGCGTGTCGTAGGCCAGGTTGTCCAGCACTTGATTGCTATGGGAATACATGTAATGGATCCCGTAACGCAGGTCATGCATCGTATTGTTTTTAATAGTGTTGTGTTGGCTTGAGATGATGTAGATACCGTCGCGGGTCTGGCTGACCTCGTTGTCGCTTACCTCGACATTCTGCACTATGGAGAGCTGGATCCCATTGCCTCTGTCGGCGGATCTGAGCGCCGGGTTGCCCTCGATACGATTGTGGTGAACCTTGATCGCTTTACCCTTCTGCAGCCAGATACCGAAGCCGTCACCCTTTAGCTGATTCTCTCTGATAGTGAGCTGGCTGGCGCTTTGGTCCGAGTAGATGCCGGCGTTCTGTGCGGTGAGGTCATCGCCCCAGTTGACGATCTTGAGTCTTTCTATGGTGACGTTAGAGCTTTGCAGTAGCAGTGCATTGCCCTTGCCCTGGGCGTCTATGATGCTGGTGTAGCCGTCGGCGCCAGAGAGGGTTATCCCCTTGTTGACGACGAAGTTGCCCAGGTAGCGGCCGGGTTGTAGCTGGATGGTATCGCCCGCTTTGGCACGCTCTAGCACCTGCTGAAGATCTTGCTCGGGTGTCACCTGAATATCCGCCGCCTGAGTGGGCAGCGCCAGCATGACACAAAGCATGGTGCATAGTAGGCTAGATATGGTCTTGGGTGTTTCTTGGCTGTGGTTCAAAGCGTTTTACACCTCTTGCGCTTATCGCTTTATTTTTTCCGCTTCTTACTTGCTTATTTTTATCGCTGTTCTCATCGAGAAGGCAAGGGCCTGATGCACTGCGTCAGGCCCATGCATCACGCTTAGGCTTTTACCAGCATGCGGCCACGCATCTCCATGTGGAGGGCGTGACAGAACCAGTTGCAGTAGTACCACTGCACGCCTGGCTTGTCGGCGATAAAGGTGACAGACGCCGTGGCCTGCGGGCCAATCTCCATTTGTACCCCATGGTTGGTCATACAGAAGCCGTGGGTCACGTCTTCCACCTGATCCAGGTTGGTGACCACCACAGTGACCTCGTCGCCCAGCTTGACCTTAAACTCGCTCAGGCCATAGTTAGGTGCCACAGAAGTCATGTAGACACGTACCTTGTTGCCGTCGCGGATCACCTTGTTGTCCATCATGAGGCGTACGCCATCTTTCTTGGCCATGGCAACGGTATCGGCAAACAGAGGATCGTCACGGGTCCAGAGCTTCTTCGGCTTGAGCTTGCTGCGATGCACTATGATGCAGTCATGGGGCTCGGCGAAGGTCGGGCCGTCGTGTACCAATTTCATCTCGTCGCCTGAGATATCGATCAGCTGATCGTTCTCTGGACGCAGCGGACCGACGGGCAGGAATCTGTCCTTGGAGAACTTACACAGAGATACCAACCACTTACCGTCGGCGTCGCGGGTTTCGCCCTGGGACGTATGGTTATGGCCCGGCTGATAGTGTACGTCCAGTTTCTGGCGCAGGTAATTCACCTTCTTGCCCTGATAGGCCTGAATCGCTTCCTCTACGTTCCACTTGGCGATCTGGCTGTCGAGGAAGAGGGTGGTGTAGGCGTAGCCCTTGTTGTCGAATGCCGTGTGTAGCGGGCCAAGGCCCAGCTCAGGTTCACCGACGATGGCGTCTCTTGGCTTGATCTTGTCGTCGAACAGATCGTCCAGCTTCTCGATGGAGATGATAGAGACGGTAGGTGACAGCTTACCGTTGGCGACAAAGTATTTACCACTTGGTGAGGTGTTCAGGCCATGAGGCGACTTAGGCACAGGAATGTAGCGGGTCAGATCTGAACCCTTACGGCCATCCAGTACAGGTACATTGTTGCCGTTGTAGGTCTTGAACTTACCGGCCTTGAGCGCGGCTTCACAGCGAGCCAGGTTGAAGATCACCACATGGTCACGCTCGGCGGTGATCATCTCGCTGAGGTTCATACCCATCTCTGAGTTGTAGCAGGTAGAAGCAAAGTACTTGCCGTCATAGTCGGCGTCTGTGTTATCCAGGTTGCCATCGACCATGACCTGGAAGGCCACTTCCATCTTCTCGGCGTCGATCACGTTGAACAGTGAGCGGTAGGTGCTGACATCTTCCAATGTCTCCTTACCATTGTTGTCCATAGGGATCTCGAACTCGCCGTTACAGATGACATACTTGGTATAGGGAACCTTCTGTACGCGCAGACCGTGGATGGCCTGAGCGTTAGGCACAGTGATCATCTTATCTGTCTTCATGACGTCACAACGGATACGCGCCACGCGTGTGTTGGCCTTGTCGTTGATAAACAGATATTTACCATCGTAACGACCATCTTGCATACTCATGTGAGGGTGGTGGGCATCGCCCGCCAGCAGGTGAGCGCTGTCGCCCTTGACCGCCTTACTCTCGTTGGTGATGCCCCAGCCGGTGGCACTGTCGATGTTAAATACCGGAATGCGCATTAATTCACGCATAGAAGGCAGGCCCATGATACGGACTTCGCCAGAGTGTCCACCGCTCCAGAAACCATAATATTCGTCCAGTTCACCCGGATGCACCACTGGGCTGTTGCCAGCCTCGGCCGCCTGGGCCTTGGCCATCGAGGCGAACATAGCGGCGCTCATGGGCGCGGCGACTGCGCCGGCGCCGAGCAGGGCCGTCTTGCCCATAAACTCGCGTCGTCCGGCGTTCTCCAGCTGGTTTGTCGGTTTGTTATTGTTATCTTGCATAGTCCATCTCCATCATAGTTGTATTGACTTTAATTACCTGCACTAAAATGTGTGTTGCTTGGTCCTATACGGCAGTGACCGTTGGGATTTCTTGTTCCTTATATTGCTTGCGCTTACGGGCCATCTTCTTCAGCGGTGGGCACTTCTCCTCGTTGAAATAGGTCACCTGACAGTCGAGGCAGTAGTGGCACTCGCGCATGTTGATCACCCCGTTGGGATGAATCGCCTGGATCTCGCACTCTTTGGCACAGGTCTTACAAGGCGTGCCGCATTCCGGGCGACGCTTGAGCCAGTCGAACAGGCGCACGCTATTACTCACCGACAGCGCGGCGCCCAGCGGGCAGAGATAGCGGCAGAAGGTTTTGCGATTAAACAGGCTGGAAAAGATCATCAGTAGTGCCCAGAGGATGAAGGGCCACTCGCGATCGAACTTGAGCAAGAAGGTGGTCTTGAAGGGTTCTATCTCGGCAAACTGCTCGGCCATGGCGAGGGAATCCAGCGACAGGCCAAACAGCGCCAGTAAAATCAGATATTTGATGGCCCAAAGGCGCTCGTGCACAGCGAAGGGCAGCTCTATTTGCGGCAGCTTCAGGTAGCGGCCGGCAACATTGACCAACTCCTGCAGCGCGCCGAAGGGGCAGAGCCAGCCGCAGTAGACGGCGCGTCCCCACAGCAGCATGGTAACCGCCGCGGCGCACCAGAGAATGAAGATAATGGGATCGAGCAGGAAGAGATCCCAGGAGAAATCTTTCATCAGGGCGTGCAGGAAGGTGAACACGTTGACCACAGAGAGCTGTCCGCCCCAGCTCCAGCCGATCACGACCACTGTCACCACCAGGAAGCCATGGCGCAGGCGGTGCATGAAGGTCGGGTGTTTGACCAGAATATCCTGGAAGAAGAGGATGAGCAGCAAGACGCCCATGAGGATCAACAGCAACACCACTTCTACCTGTCTGTCATGCCAGATCTGCTGCACCATGGTGAGTTCGGGTTCTGGGACTATGGCCGCCGGGGTGTCCACATACTTATCGAGCGGATCGTACTGACCCTTAAAGCTGGTGAACAGGCTGTCGATAGGGCCCGTCTGGCGTCTGACCAAGAGCTCGAATTGCCAAGGGGCACCCGGGTCAAACTCGTGATGCTCGGCGATGCGAAATACCGACATCTCTTTAAATTTAGGGGCGCCCTGAATGTAGAGATCGCTGATACGGTTGTGGTCCAGGTCTCTAAAGGAGATGGTGTTATCCTTCTGATGCACCTGGATGCGATCGAAGATACCGCCGCGCACATAGCCTGAGCCCTTGAAGGAGTAGCCGTTGCCCATGACGGCCACCAGGTGTTCGCCGGGTTGTAGGTTCTGCATCAGCCATTGATAGTCGGCGTCGCCGAAGAGGTTCTTGCCTATGGTGGGAATGTCGGCCAGGGTGTAATAGATCTCGGCAAACATCTCCTGCTTTTGATCGGCATCGGCCTTGTCGACGTCCTCGGCGGCGGTGCCCATGAAGGCTTCGTCGACGGCGCCGCGGTTCAAATAAAGCTTGCGAATGGAGCCATCGCCGGTGAGTTGTTGCCAGTTGGCCTGGGTAAAGAGTTCCTGTTTGATGGTCGAGATGGGCTGAATCTGGTCGGCCTGTTGCTCGATGATCCCGAGCGCGATGGCGGCCTGGGTGGCGGCCTTGGTGATCGCCACGTTCATCACCATGACGGTTACCGTCGCACCGGAGAGGCCGTCGATGGCGACTATGCCCTCCTTCTCGTTGCCACCCACCTTGAGCCTGTCCTTGACTGACAGCCCGGTATATTGCTCGGCAAACTGCCACAGCTTACTCTCGGGGATCCCCGCCAATATGATGGGTTCATGGTGCTCCAGCACCTTAGCTCCCAGGTATTTACCCGCTGGATCTATGGCGACGAGTATGTTGACCGGCTCGCCCGAGTAGGCAGGAATGCGAGCAATATCATTGGTTTCAAAACCATAGCCTAAGATCTGCTCCTCTTGGTAGATGGTCCTTAGGGCAGGCTCGCCCTGCTTGTCTGAGATACGGGTCGCATTTGGAAATAGCTCATGCAGGATAGGCAAGGGATCTTTTGGCGGGCTGACGAACAGGGCATAGCTGGGCGCAGCCAGCATGAGTGCCATCATGAGTGCCACTAGGGTGAGTAAAATCCATTTTGCCTGTGTCGTATGGTGTATCAATCTTGCCACTCGAACGCTCCTACAGTCAGTCTCAAGGTGTGTCAACCTAGCGTTATTTATAGTGCATCCTAAATGCATCTTTATGTTTGTGACGTGATTGAGATCAAATAAATTGCAAATTTGTTAATTTGACAGGCTTTTTCGGGTGCGGTGCGGGGGCTGGATCACCCTGGCGGGCGGTTAACAAGTGGCATTGAAATTGAGTTGGCCGCCTTGTTATTAATTTCTATTAACTGAATGGTTAACGTTAAATGACAGGTCGCGTCACCCAAGCTATGGGGCGCGACCCGTTGTGAGAGTTATAGTTGCTCTCGATGAACTAGGGCCGATTTATTTCAGGCTCTCGTAATAGGCCGCCAGGTTGGCGATATCTTCTTCTGTCAGTGGCATGGCCATAGGTGCCATGACTGGGTCTTGACGTGTACCTTCTTTAAAGGCTTTCAGTTGCTTCTCAATGTATTGAGCCTTCTGACCTTTGAGGTTAGGGTAGATGGGGGCTAGCGAGATACCGTCCGCACCGTGACAGGCGGCACAAAGCATAGATTTTGCTTTACCCGCTTCGATATCGCCTGCGTGTGCCGACAGCGTGAATAGGCTTGCAAAAGCGATGAGGGCAATCTTTTTCATATGAACTCCATTTAAATAAGTTCTTTATTTTTAAGAACAATTGTTGTCGCAATATCTGATGACAAACGACTTAGGTCATCTAAAAATAGGCGGCGTCAATCGAATGCTTCCTAGTTTAGACTGGGTTAAATTGGGCATGTGAATCTTAGGTGTATTTATAATGTATGTATTTGACCAAGGTCAAGTCTAGCCGAAATTTGGGGCGGGTATCACATCTTGTCGTCTCGTTGTAGACGCAGGAATAATCTAAATATAACAAGCAAGTGACTCAGAATTAACGGATAAGGGGATTGCAGTGCGTTGGGAGAATCTGGCGTTTGCCGAGTTGAGCCGCGAGCGGCTCTACGAGCTGCTCAAATTGCGCGTCGATGTGTTTGTGGTGGAACAGGCCTGTGCCTACCCCGAGCTAGATGGGAAGGACACCCTGGCCGAGACCCGCCATCTGCTGGGGCTGGACGAGCAGGGAGAGATTGCCGCCTATGCGAGGATCTTGGCCCCAGGGGTGAGCTACCCTCAGGCCAGCATAGGTCGTGTCATAGTGGCGCCGTCGGCCCGGGGCGCGGGCGTTGCTAAGCCATTGATGCTGGAGGCGATCGCTATTGCCAGCCAGGCGTGGCCTGAGCAGGGGATTCAGATTGGCGCTCAGGAATACCTCAAGGGATTCTATCAAGGGGTGGGGTTTAGGCCCGTGTCTGAGGTCTATCTTGAGGATGGTATTCCCCATCTCGACATGCTGCTCGATACGTGAGGAAATCTGGCGGGGACAAATAAAGGAGCACAGGGTGTGCTCCTTTATGTTCGGGTAATTAAGCCGTCAGGCTTGTCAGTCACAGCGTCAGCGACTGTTCCCTGAGTTGGATCTTGGGATCATGTTCAACTTCGCCATATCTGTCGATGGTAGACAACTGGCTCTGTTGGGCGATGATCGCCAGCGGACCCGAAGGCAAATGGCGAACAAACAACAGCCGATACCCGTATCGATGCAGGCTATAGAGGGCCATCTTTTGTTCCGCACTCATCGAGCTCCAATGCTCATCATGATGCAGGACGTTCCCTCACCTGTCTTGCAGTTGTTGTGCTATTTGCATGTTATTATCTACACGTTTGTCGGCCGATGCAGCCAATCATTATCCTGTGCTGGCATGGCCAGACAGTTTTACAAGTTTAATCTTAATTAGATTAACATCAGTCATTTTACTGACTTTAATTGGGCATTAATTGAACGAGATCAATTTATGGGGCGAGAAGTGAGCCCAAAAGGAAAAACTATGAAAATGCTCACAACTTGGCCGCATTTTGAGACTGGAGTGAAATGATTAATTATATCGAGCCGCTTTTTCGGCCACCCTCGGAGTGGAAGTCCCTCATCCTGCAGGTCACCAATGGTTGTAGCTGGAATCGCTGCCATTTCTGCGACATGTATACCGCACCACAGAAGCAATTTCGTGCACAAAAACTAGATAAAATTGCAGAGGATATTCGAAGAGTCGCCCAGCAAAATCTGCCGATCTCACGGGTATTCTTGGCCGATGGCGATGCCATGAGCCTGCCCTTTAATCGCCTGGAGGCCATCTGCCTGTTGATCCGTGAGCACCTGCCGCAGGTGACCCGCATCAGCAGCTACTGCCTGCCGCGTAACCTAAGCAATAAGACGGATGCACAGCTAGCCCGCCTCAAGGAGCTTGGGCTCAGCCTACTGTATGTGGGTTGTGAGAGCGGGGACGATGAGGTGCTGACCCGCATCGAGAAGGGGGAGACCTTTGACTCCTCCTTGCTGGCACTTAAGCGCATACGCGCCGCCGGCATGAAGTCGTCAGTGATGATACTCAATGGCTTGGGTGGCGTTGAATTATCAGCGCAGCACGCGCGCAATTCGGCCCGGTTGATGAATCAGGCGCAGCCGGATTATCTGTCGACCCTGGTGGTGACCCTGCCCCTTGGCAAGGCGCGCATGGACGCCGGATTCGATGGTGATTTCAAACTGCCGGACCAACATGGCCTGCTGACCGAGATGCAGCTTCTGCTCGGTGAACTTGAGCTTGAGAAGACCATATTCCGCTCGGATCACGCCTCTAACTATCTGGTGCTCAAGGGGATATTAGGTCGTGATAAGCAGAGCCTGCTGGCCCAGGTCGATCAGGCGATTCAGGGGCTGGTGCCCCTGCGCCAGGAGTGGCAGCGCGGCCTGTAAGCCGCAGCCGTCATGCTGTGGGGATTATCGCTCGATATGGATCTCGCGTACGGGGCAGGGGATCTCGATACCGGCCTGACGCAGCGCGTTGATTAGCTCCAGGTTGACTTGGTACTTATTCTGATAGTAGCGATTGGTGGGCACCCAGTAACGCAGGCCTATCTCTAAGCCTATGCTGTTGAAGCCGTTGATGCCTATCTGGGGGGCGCGCTCCTGATTCACCTCTTGGTTGGCATCCAGGACCTGTTGGGCGATGGCCAGCACCTGATTGGCATCAGCCGCGTAGCTGATGTTGAAACGTATCTCGACCAGCTTTTCGCTAAAGGAGTTGTGCAGGATCTCGCCGACGATGTGTTTGTTGGGGATGCTGATCACCTCGCCTTCCTCGTTGGTGAGTAGGGTCAGCCCCAGGTGGATGCTCTTGACCACGCCGCTGACCCCTTGGATCTCTATGGTATTGCCCACCACGAAGGGGCGGGTCACTATGATGGTGACGCCCGCCGCGTAGTTAGAGAGCATGCCCTGTAGTGCCAGGCCGGCACCCAGGGAGGCGGCACCGATGGCGGCGACCATTGGCGTGATGCTAATCCCAAGCTTGCCCAGGGCGATAACCCCCACCATGACTATGATGAGAATGCGTACCAGGTTGGAGACAAAGTTGCTCAGGGTGATGTCGATCTCATGCTTCTCAAACTGGCTAGCCACCAAGTTGGAGATCTTATTGGCGACCCAGAGGCCCAACAGGAAGATCAGTAGGGCGCCGACCAGCTGGAAGCTGTATTTCACCAGAAACTCGGTCAACAGGTTGTAGACATTTTGCAGTTGCGCCAGCTCCTGCTCCAGACCATTCTCATTCATAACACTCATCCTAAAATTTGCCCCGAACGTTGCTCGCCCGGCCGTGGATTCTAACCTGGGTATGTTACTTAATATTCAATGGCTTGATAACCAATATCTCACCCATGTCCCATGACAATAATTAGCGTGAAGCATATCAAGCTATTGGCACGCATCCGAGGGCATGACGACCAGTATAAGATATAGTCTATTTCACCCCTAAGTAACCTAACCTTTATCGTGAAAGAGGCATTATGAAAGCGCTAATTTTGGCTGTGGGCGTGCTGTTTTCGGCCGCGAGCCTGGCCAGCAGCCTGACCACGGGTGACCGTATCGAGGCGATCACCCTGGTGGATCAACATCAAGCCGTGTGGGAGCTTAACACCAATACTCAGGTTTTACTCTTTAGTCGTGGCATGAAGGGAGGGCAGATCATTCAGGAGGCGCTGGAGTCGCTGGATGCGCCCATGCCGGACAACTGGCGCTATGTCGCCGATATCAGCGGTATGCCCTCTTTAATCGCCAAGTTTGCGGCGATCCCCAAGATGCAAGATCTCGACTTTGCCATCGGCCTGGATCAGGAGGGCGAGGCGACTCATCTATTACCGGGTGATAAGGAGACGGCGACGGTGATCATCCTGGAGGGACTCGAGATCAGCAAGGTGATTCGGGTCGATTCGGCCAAGGCCCTGCTCGATGCGGTGAAATAGGCCGAGGATTGTCGTCTGTTGGTGATGAGAATTTATCATATTAATCAATTGGATAACCTGGCTCTTATCCAGACGTACAAGGCATTATCTCTTTTGGAATAAAAATTTACTTATTAAGCATAAAAATTCGTTGATCTCGGCGAAAAAATAGCGTTTACTTCGCTGCGATTTTTAATCGAATCACGCTAAACTATTTTTATTCTGCTACGGAGATACTGGCGAGATGAGCCAATTTCAAGCGATTGATGTTAATGAGTATTATGACCAGGCTACCTTTGAGCGTATCAAGGCATTTGCTCAGGATAAACCGACACCTTTCGTGGTGATTGACACTAAAATCATTGCAGAACAATATGATGACATGGTGCATAACTTCCCCTATGCCAGTATCTATTATGCGGTCAAGGCTAACCCTGCCAGGGAGGTATTGACCCTGCTGCGTGACCGTGGCGCCAATTTCGATATCGCCTCTATCTATGAGCTGGATATGGTGAGCGACATCGGCGTGACGCCCGACAGAGTCAGCTATGGCAACACCATCAAGAAGCGCAAAGATGTACGCGCCTTCTATGAGCGCGGCGTGCGCATGTACGCCTCTGATTCCGAGGCAGATCTGCGTATGATCGCCGAGGAGGCGCCGGGCTCGCGCGTCTACGTACGCATCTTGACCGAAGGCACCCACACGGCAGACTGGCCGCTGTCGCGTAAGTTCGGCTGCCAGAACGAGATGGCCTTCGAGCTACTCATCCTGGCCAAGTCGCTTGGGCTCGAACCCTACGGCATCTCCTTCCATGTCGGTTCACAGCAGCGCGATATCGGCGCCTGGGACTCGGCCATCGGCAAGGTGAAGAGTATCTTCGAGCGCCTGCGTGAAGAGCATGGTATCGAACTGAAGATGATCAACTTAGGCGGTGGTTTCCCGGCGAACTATCTGGATAAGACCAACGAGTTAGGCACCTATGCCGAGCAGATCACCCATTTTCTGAAAGAGGACTTTGGCGATCAGCTGCCACAGATCATCCTCGAGCCTGGCCGCTCCCTGCTCTCTAACGCAGGCGTGTTGGTGTCTGAGGTGGTGTTGATCAGCAAGAAGTCCCAAACGGCTTTAGAGCGATGGGTATTTACCGATGTGGGTAAGTTTTCGGGCCTTATCGAGACCATGGATGAGGCGATCAAATTCCCTATCTATACCGAACGTCAGGGCGAGCTGGATCGCTGCGTGATCGCCGGCCCTACCTGTGACAGTGCCGACATCATGTATGAGCACTACAGCTATGGCCTGCCTGTGGATCTGGCGATAGGGGATCGTATGTACTGGCTAACGGCCGGGGCCTATACCACCACCTACTCGGCGGTCTGCTTCAACGGCTTCCCGCCGCTGCAAGACTACTATCTCTAAGTACCTGCTAAAGAGATCACAATAAAGGGCGTCTAGGCGCCCTTTACTATGTCTGCCGTGTGGCTATTTGTCGTGTGCCTGAAGGATCTGATGCAGCTCCTCCTTGATATGCAGTTTCTGCTGTTTAAGCACCTTGACCTCTGGGGTGAAATCGCTGGCCGCATGTTGCTCTAGCTCTTTAATCTCGTCATCGAGTTCGTTGTGTTTGTTAAACATCTTGAGAAAATGCGCGTCTTTTGATTTTAGTTCGCTGATTAGGTCTCTGTATTCTGGAAACATATTGGCCGTCCTTCTTGGTCAAATGGGGGAGAGGTCGTAAGCAAGAGTGGTTAATTTCCCTTTGCTATGGTTTCAGCCTAGCGCGATCTTTCTGTCTGTTTTGTGATCAAATTCACCGCCTGGGGTTTCGCTTCTGTCACTTTGTAACAGCGATTTCAACCTGTTGTCTTATAAGACTATTCTCTGCTTTTTATTTTGGGGTAATACCTGATGTTTAGCGAAGACTCAGGGGAAGCAATAAATTTTGTCGGCTGGCTGGCAGCCTAGGTGGGAGTTGCTATATTTTCAGTGCTGCTAGCGGAATTGCTTTGGTAAATTCATTACAACAAATTATCTAACTACTGGCGGGGAAAGTGTGAACAGGTTAACCTTAATGGCTTTCATACTAGGTTAAAGTCCATTTAATAAGAATTTTATAATCAAAATTGAAAGGGGTTTTCATAATGTCAGATGTATTTCATTTAGGCCTGACGAAAGAGATGTTAGATGGTGCAACACTTGCGATCGTTCCGGGTGATCCAGAGCGCGTGAAGCGTATCGCCGAGTTGATGGACAATCCAACATTTTTGGCCAGTCACCGCGAATACACCAGCTACCTTGCCTATATCGACGGTAAACCGCTGGTGGTCTGTTCTACCGGTATCGGTGGTCCATCGACCTCTATCGCCGTAGAAGAGCTGGCTCAGCTGGGCATCAATACCTTCCTGCGTGTCGGTACTACTGGTGCGATTCAGCCACAGGTTAACGTGGGTGATGTGATCGTGACTCAGGCGTCAGTGCGTCTAGACGGTGCGAGTCTGCACTTTGCACCTATGGAGTTCCCAGCCGTGGCGAACTTCGAATGTACTACTGCCATGGTGGCGGCGAGCCGCGAAGCCGGTTTAGAGCCACATATCGGTATCACCGCTTCGTCAGATACCTTCTACCCAGGTCAGGAGCGCTACGACACTGTAACGGGTCGCGTGACTCGTCGTTTAGCCGGTTCGATGAAAGAGTGGCAGGATATGGGCGTACTCAACTATGAGATGGAGTCGTCTACCCTGTTCACCATGTGTGCGACGCAAGGCTGGCGCGCGGCTTGTGTGGCCGGTGTGATCGTTAACCGTACTCAGCAGGAGATCCCTGATGAGGTGACCATGAAGCAGACCGAGACCAGTGCTGTGTCTATCGTGGTTGCGGCGGCGAAGAAGCTGTTGGCTTAAGTCTAGCTAAACCATATTAAAAAAGGCGCCTAGTGGCGCCTTTTTTGTTTGCTTGCATCTGAGCAGGCTTTTGCACTGTCGGATTAGAAGTGATACTTGGCGATCACCGAGTAGGTGTTCTGATCTATCCCCTTCACGCCATATTTGTTCTTCCAATAATCATATTCGATACCCACAAACAGCTTATCTTTCTTGTGTGCGCCGAAGATGGCCGCACCCAGGTCGTACTTGACCTGAGGGTTGAAGTGGAAGTTTTCCTCATAGCTTGTGTTATCGGCCGAGAATACCCAGTCGATAAAGCCGTCGAGGACTATGTTTGAGTGGCCTACCGGGAAGTCCATACGGAAGACAGGGGTTAACTGCCAGCCATCGCTCAGGTTGCCACTGCTGATGGTGTCACGGCGATAGGTATTGAGTTGGAAATAACTGAAATAGGGGATCTTGAAGTCCAGACCCACACCATAGAGGAAGCTCTTCACCGGGCCTTCGCCCTCTTCGTAGGTGAGTGCCAGCGATACGTCTGTGATGGCGCCTACGCCCACAGGCTTACCTAAGATCTTGCTGGCGCTGAAGCGCGGGGAGATCTCGCCATAGGTGGTGCTATCTTTGCCGCCGTTGTTGCCATTGAAGTAGATGAAGTCCTGGAAGGCGAACCAGTCACCATACTTCCAGCCACCTGCGGTTTCTATGGTGACAGTGGTTTGTCGCTCAGAGGGAGCCAGATCATAGTTGTCGCCATAGAGGGCGGTGGCACTGAGATCCCACCATTGAACCATGTCATCGGCCAGCGCGGGCTGGGCGGCGAGTAGCGCGAGGAGAAGCCATTTCCTGTTCATCATCTGTTTACCTTTATCGTCGTTTTTTGAGTTATTTTGCGGTGCTGCTATTTGTGGTTAATTTGAAAACAATCTCGGCACTCTTAGCTGCATTTTGGGACTGTTTTCACGCCGTATGTTTTATGCGACGCAAGTATACGGGATTTCGCCATTCTGCCCAATTCCAAAACAATGTCTTTTACCCTGGTAAATTAAATGTTTGTTGCCTGTGTCACATTTGTATCTTGACATAATATGTCGCATTGAGAGAAAAGAGCTGATATAGTCTTGGCAGGGATACTCTCATTTCAGGGGGGAAATATGGAGTTTTCTAATCCTATCTTTATCTGGATTACCGTCGGTATAGTCTTGATGTTAGCCGAGATCATTCTGCCCGGCGGTATCGTTATTTTCCTGGGCGCCGCCTGTTTGGTGGTCGCGGGCGCATTGACCCTAGGCTGGGTCGAAGGCTTTGTGCAGGCCCTGACGCTCTGGTTCATCTCTGCCATCGTCTTGTTGCTGGCATTTCGCCAGGTAACACAGCGTTTGGTGGGTGGTGATTCCCATGTGGATAATACCGATGAGGAGTTTGACCTTTATAACCAAGTTGCCGTCGTCAAGACGGCGATCGGCCCGGCACAGCAGCAGGGACGCGTCGAGTTTCAGGGAAGCGAATGGCCAGCACTGGGTGATGGCAGCGAGATCCCGGTCGGCGCGCGCGTCAGAGTGATCTGCCGCGAAAATATTGCCCTGGTCGTTGAACCTTTGACAGAGCAGGCATAGCCTGGCTGCTTATTTACAGGATGGAATCTATGTTCGAATTTACCTTATTAATACTCTTCATTTTCTTTATTCTTTATAACTTATTGTTGATCGTGCCCATGCGCGAGGTACACGTTATCGAGCGCCTGGGCAAATTCCGGGTGGTGTTACAGCCAGGTTTTCACTTTCTGATCCCCTTCTTCGACCGTGTCGCCTACCGACACGACACACGTGAACAGGTGCTGGATGTGCCGCCACAGAGCTGTATCTCGAAAGACAACACTCAGCTGGAGGTCGACGGCCTGGTTTATCTCAAGGTGATGGACGGCAAGCTGGCCAGCTATGGTATCGAAGATTATCGCCGCGCGGCGGTGAACCTGGCGCAGACCACAATGCGCTCCGAGATAGGTAAGCTGAGCCTGAGTGAGACCTTCTCCGAGCGAGACAGCCTCAACGAATCTATCGTGCGGGAGATCGATAAGGCGTCCGACCCCTGGGGGATCAAGGTACTCAGGTATGAGATCAAAAACATTACGCCATCTTTCAAGGTGATCCACACCCTGGAAAAGCAGATGGAGGCCGAACGCAGCAAGCGCGCCGAGATCACCCTGGCCAATGCCGAGAAGGCGGCGATGATTAACCTCTCAGAGGGTGAGCGTCAGGAGGCGATCAACCTGTCGGAGGGGGAGAAGCAGAAGCGGATCAACGAGGCCAAGGGTACGGCCCAGGAGATTGCTATCGTTGCCCGCGCCAAGGCGGAAGCCATGACGTTGGTCTCTGAGGCATTGGCGCTCGAAGGCGGTAACGAGGCGATGAATATGCAGCTTAAGGAGCAGTTCATCAATCAGGTTGGCAAGATACTCAACGAAGCCGATATTTCTGTGGTGCCGGCCGAGATGGCCAAGCTGGAAGGTTTCTTTGAGGGCATGGAGCAGGTGACTCAGAGTGTGGGTCAGGTAAAAGGAGGTCGCGCATGATCGCAGGTATCAACACAGATTTAATCGTATTGGGGATCTGGGGACTGATCTTCGCCATCTTCATCATCAAGCTGTTTCAGTCGATTCGTCTGGTGCCCACCAAGTCGGCTTATATCGTCGAGCGTCTGGGTAAGTATCACACCACCCTGGACGCCGGCTTCCACGCCCTGGTGCCTTTCATCGATAAGGTGGCATATATGCATGACCTTAAAGAGGAAACCATAGACGTGCCGCCTCAGGAGTGTTTCTCCAGCGACGAGGTCAACGTCGAGGTAGACGGGGTGATCTATATCTCCGTGGTGGATCCGGTAAAGGCCAGCTACGGCGTGACCGACTACCGTTTCGCCGCCATTCAGCTGGCGCAGACCACGACCCGATCTGTCATTGGCACCCTAGATCTCGACCGCACCTTCGAGGAGCGTGACGTGATCAGCGCCAAGGTGGTCGAGGTGCTGGATCAGGCCGGTGCTACCTGGGGGATCCGGGTACACAGATATGAGATCAAGAATATCGCCCCTCCTGAGACGGTGAAGAACGCCATGGAGATGCAGGTGAACGCCGAGCGTGAACGCCGCGCCTTACTGGCCAAGAGCGAGGGTGACAAGCAGAGCAAGATCAATCGCTCCGAAGGGGTCAAGGCCGAGATGATCAACCGCTCAGAGGGTGAGATGCAAAAGCGGATCAACGAGGCCGAGGGTAAGGCGGAGGAGATCCTCACCATCGCCAAGGCGACGGCCGAGTCTATCGAGCGCATGGCCCAGGTGGTGTCGGCACCCGGCGGTAAGAACGTGGTGCGTATGCAGCTCGGCGCCCAGTACCTCAAGCAGTTCGACGGCCTGACCAACAGTGCCAACAAGATTGTCCTGCCGGGCAACATGATGGACTTCGACCACTGGATGGACAGCATAGGGCTGGAGGAGAGCAAGGACTAAGCCTCGCCTAACCCCGACCTTTCCCTAAAAGCCCAAGCTTTAGCCTGGGCTTTTTTTTACTTGCAGTTTAGTGTGACGACCGCTTAGGGATACGGGCGACGGTAGGATCGGGCTACGCCTCCTGTTATACTTGCCGCCTGATTTTTTGGAGGCAAGAATGGACGTATCTTCTTTACTCGACGGCTTAAACGACAAACAGCGCGAGGCCGTCGGCGCACCACAATCTAGCATGCTGGTGTTGGCGGGCGCGGGCAGCGGTAAGACCCGAGTACTGACCCACCGTATCGCCTGGCTGATGCAGGTAGAGCAGCAGAGTCCCTATTCTATTCTGGCGGTGACCTTTACCAACAAGGCCGCGGCCGAGATGCGCGAGCGTGTGGAGAAGGTCAGCGGCAGCAACATGGGCCGCATGTGGATTGGCACCTTCCATGGCTTGGCCCATCGCCTGCTGCGCACCCATTATCAAGACGCCAACTTGCCCCAGAGCTTCCAAATTCTCGACTCGGATGATCAGCTCAGGCTGATCAAGCGGATCCTCAAGAGCCTGAATCTGGATGAGAAACAGTATCCGCCACGCCAGGCCCAGGGTTATATCAACGGCAAGAAAGATCAGGGGCTAAGACCCAAGCATATCGACGCCGGCGGCTTCCCCATAGAGCAGAATCTACTGAAGATTTATCAGGTGTATCAGGAGTCTTGCGATCGTGCAGGCCTGGTGGACTTTGCCGAGATCTTGCTCAGGGCCCATGAGCTCTGGCTCAACAAGCCCCATATTCTCGAGCACTATCAGGAGCGCTTCAAGAACATACTGGTGGATGAGTTTCAGGACACTAACGCCATCCAGTACGCCTGGATCCGTGTGCTCGCGGGCAGCACGGCCAACGTGATGATCGTCGGCGATGATGACCAGTCCATCTATGGCTGGCGCGGTGCCCAGGTGGAGAACCTGCATAAGTTTCTGCAGGACTTCCCGGCGGCCCAGACCATACGCCTGGAGCAGAATTACCGCTCCAGCGGCAACATCCTTAACGCTTCCAACGAGCTGATCGCCAACAACCCGGACCGACTGGGCAAGAAGCTGTGGACCGAAGACCAGGCAGGCGAGAAGATCGGCCTGTACTGCGCCTTCAACGAGATGGATGAGGCCCGCTTCATCGTCGGGCGCATCACCGACTGGCAGGACATGGGCGGCAATCTTAGCGATTGCGCCATCCTCTATCGTTCCAACGCCCAGTCGCGGGTGCTGGAAGAGGCGCTGCTGCACAAGGGGATGGCCTATCGCATCTACGGCGGTCTGCGCTTCTTCGAGCGTCAGGAGATCAAGGACGCCATGGGGTATATGCGGCTGATCAGCAACAAGAACGACGATGCCGCCTTTGAGCGTATCATCAACACGCCGACCCGAGGCATAGGCGATCGCACCCTGGAGATCCTGCGCAGCACGGCGCGTCAGCAGGAGCTGACCCTGTGGCAGACCTGTCTGCGTCTGCTCGATGAGAAGGTGCTCTCGGGCCGGGCCGCCAACGCGGTACGAGGCTTCATGGATCTTATCGTCACCCTGCAGCAGGAGACTGAGGAGCAGTCGCTGCACCGCATGACAGACCATGTGATCCAGGCCTCTGGCCTCAAGGCCATGTACGAGGCCGAGAAGGGCGAGAAGGCCCGTGCCAGGGTAGAAAACTTAGAAGAGCTGGTCACCGCGGCGCGCACCTTCGTGATGCCGGAAGACCTCGAAGACATGGGCGAGCTGAACGCCTTCCTCTCCCATGCGGCCCTCGAGGCAGGCGAGGGGCAGGCCGATGCCTTCACCGATGCCGTGCAGCTGATGACACTACACTCGGCCAAGGGCCTGGAGTTCCCCATGGTCTTCATGGCGGGGGTCGAGGAGGGGATATTCCCCAGCCAGATGGCGATGGATGAGGGCGACAGGCTCGATGAGGAACGCCGCCTCTGTTACGTGGGCATGACCCGCGCAATGAAGCAGCTCTATATTACCTACGCCGAGTCGCGCCGTATCTATGGCCGGGAAAACTATGCCCGTCCGTCGCGTTTCATCAAGGAGATCCCTGACGACTATGTGCAGGAGATCCGCATGAGGGCCAGCGTCACCGCGCCTGCCAGCACTAATAGGTTTAGTCAGGCGCAGGCTTCCTTTAACGACTCAGGCTTCAATATCGGCCAGCGGGTGAACCACCCTAAGTTTGGTGAGGGTAAGGTGACAAACTTCGAGGGTAGCGGTGCCCAGGCCAGAGTCCAGGTCGATTTTCTCGACGTGGGCAGCAAGTGGCTGGTGGTGGCCTATGCGCGTTTGGAGACGCTATAGAACTGCGTTGATAAAGCGCTTGAAACTCGTAGGGCGTCAGTCATAATGCCAAGTAATGATAAAGGCCAAAGCAGTCGTTAGGAGAGCCTAGAAAATGAGCTTAAGGGATAAATTGGACGCCTATTTGCGTCTGGCACGGATGGACAGGCCCATAGGAACCTTTTTGTTGTTATGGCCATGCCTGATGGCGCTGGTGCTGGCTGCCGGTGGTATGCCGGATCTTAAGGTGTTGATCATCTTCGTTATCGGTGTGGTGGTGATGCGTGCCTGCGGCTGTATCATCAACGATTATGCCGACCGTAAGCTGGACTCCCATGTTGAGCGTACCAAGAGTCGTCCCCTGGCCAGTGGCGAGGTGACGGTCAAAGAGGCGCTTATTCTATTTGTGGTGCTGGGCCTGATAGCCTTTGGCCTGGTGTTGATGCTCAATCCTCTGGTGGTGCAGCTCTCCTTCGTCGGCATCCTATTGACCATCATCTATCCTTTTACCAAGCGCTTTACCAATATGCCGCAGATGTTCCTCGGCGTGGTGTGGAGCTGGTCGATTCCTATGGCCTATGCGGCGCAGCTTGGTGAGGTACCCGTAGAAGCCTGGTGGCTGTTTGCCGCCAACTGGTGCTGGACTGTGGCCTACGACACCATGTATGCCATGGTGGACAGAGACGACGACCTCAAGGTAGGCATCAAGTCGACGGCTATCCTGTTTGGCGACCTCGACCGTCAGATCATAGGTCTGTTTCAACTGGCGGCCCTTGGCTGCTTTGTCATGGCCGGTCTTAGTGCCGATCGCGGCCTGGTGTTTGCCTTAGGGATCCTAACCTTTATCGGCTTTGGCCTCTATCAGCAGAAATTGATCTTCGATCGCGAACGCGCGCCCTGTCTGCAGGCCTTCTTAAACAACAACTGGGCCGGCATGACGCTGTTTGTGGCACTCGGCGCCGATTACCTCATCTAATCCCTTCAGGGTAAGAACAAAAAAGCCAGCGACTCGGGTCACTGGCTTTTTTTGTATCAAGGTAGGCCTCATACCAATCGTAATCAATAATTGATCATGTTAGCTTGTTAAAACGCTCGATAAGGGTATTAGTATTTTTAATTGTAGAATAACTACTTATCTAAAAATTCTGCTTTATTCTCAAGCGTTTTTGCTGCGTTTTCCGATCACCTACTGACTGTGATTGATATTACTTGTTGTCGGCTTCTTTCAGCCACTGGGCCGCACGCTTGGCGAAGTAGGTGAGGATGCCATCGGCACCGGCGCGCTTGAAGCACAGCAGTGACTCCATCACGATCGCCTTCTCGGCCAACCAACCATTCTCGATGGCAGCCATGTGCATGGCGTACTCACCGCTCACCTGATAGGCAAAAGTTGGTACCGCCAGCTCTGTCTTCACGCGGTTAACGATATCCAGATATGGCATGCCTGGCTTGACCATCACCATGTCGGCGCCTTCCTGGATATCCAGGGCGACTTCGTGCAGTGCCTCGTCACTGTTAGCCGGATCCATCTGGTAGCTGTGCTTGTTGCCGCCCTTGAGGTTGCCGGCAGAGCCAACCGCATCACGGAAGGGACCATAGTAGTTTGAAGAGTACTTGGCAGAATAAGCCATGATCTGGGTATTCACATGGCCAGCTTCTTCCAGCGCCTGACGAATGGCGCCGATGCGGCCATCCATCATGTCAGATGGCGCGACGATATCGGCACCGGCCTCGGCATGAGACAGCGCCTGCTTCACCAGGATCTCTGTGGTGATATCATTCAGAATATAACCATCTTCATCGATGATGCCGTCCTGACCATGGGTAGTGAAGGGATCCAGCGCCACGTCTGTCATGACCCCAAGCTCGGGGAAGGCTTCTTTCAGGGCGCGCACCGCGCGCTGCGCCAGGGCATCGGCGTTGTAGGCCTCTTCGGCCATCAGGGTCTTCTTCTCGGCTGGGGTCACAGGGAACAGCGCCACTAATGGGATCCCCAGCTTGACTAATTCTTCCGCTTCCTTGAGCAATAGATCGATTGAGTAGCGCTCGATGCCAGGCATTGAAGCGACCTGCTCAGTACGGTTATTACCTTCGAGCACGAACATTGGGTAGATCAAGTCGTTGACCGATAGCTGGTTTTCGGCCATCAGACGGCGACTAAAATCGTGTTTACGCATGCGGCGCATTCTGCGCTGAGGGAAAGCACTGGTAATGATGTTCACATTCGACTCCTAATTTAGGGTTGCTTGCTTTATTGGGCTGCACGCTTCACTGCACATGGCTAGATGGCGCATAGCCGCTAAGTCGGTTAATTTTATTCTTCGAGTTCGGGCGAATAGACGCAAACGCGATTTCGGCCCTCATGCTTGGCACGATAGAGTGCCTTGTCTGCCTGGTCGACCAGCAGCTGAGTGTGCTGATCATCGACGATCACTTCGGCGCAGATCCCGATACTGATGGTGAGCGGAATAGCCTGCTCTCCCCATGCCAAGGGTAACTGACTGACAGTGCTGCGCATCAGCTCTGCCACCTGCTGAGCCCCGTCTGAGGAGGTATTGGGCAGTATCATAGCAAACTCTTCGCCACCGAAACGTGACACCAGATCACTTGGGCGCCTTAACTTTGCCTTTAACGCCTGGGCGATGCTCTTGAGCGTCTGATCCCCTGCCAGGTGGCCATAGGTATCGTTGATCGCCTTAAAGTGGTCGATATCTATCATCAGGATCGCCAGCGGTGTCTGCTGGCGGCGACTCAGGCGGCCCTCGGCCTGCAGGCGTTTCTCGAAGGCGGCGCGATTTTTCACGCCTGTGAGACTATCGACCGTGTTTTGCTCGGTAAGTTTCTGGTTGGCCTCATTTAATTCTCGAAGTGCGATCTCGAGCTCTAAGGTGCGCTCCTGCACCATCTGTTCCAGGCGTTCGTTGGTGTCGGCCTCGGCCTTGAGGGCCTCTTCGCGGGCCTGGCGTATCCGCTGGGCCTGTAGCAGGGCCTCCTGCTGGATCTTGAGTTTGGCCTTGCGCTCATCGTTATAGCGGATCGCCAGCACGGCCGCCATGAAGACGATTTCGAAACTCAGGCCGACCATGATAGGCGTCTGATGCATGATGGGCAGGTAGATAACCCCCAGGTACATCATGGCGGTGACGAACGAGCCTATCAGCATCCCAGACCAGGCCAGGGTGTAGAGTCTGGCCAGCTTATGGCCTCGCAGGCTCAGCAGCAGGGCGATGAGCATCAGTATGCTGGTGGTGATCAACACGGCGATGATATTGACCTTGAGCGCCACCGAGTAACTTAAAAACGGCGTGATTAGCGTGAGCAACAAGCCGGTGGCGGCGCCGTAGCGGCATACTCTCAGCATCTTGAGGTTATGGTACTTGAGCTGCAACACCTTCTCGGAAAACATCAGCACGAAGGTGAGGGCGATAGGGATAAGTATCGGCACCATGATCGCCTGCAACACCGGCCAGTTGGGCCAGAGATACCTGAAGGAGAGGCCATGCAGGCTGGCGACCAGCAGTGTGGCTGACAGCACATAGCCGGAATAGTAGCTGTAACTGTAGGAGCGCGAGGTGAGTGCGATAAACAGGCTAAACAGGCCAATCGCCATCAGGGCGCCCAGCTGGAATCCCTGGTAGAGGGACTGAGTCTCAGTGGCCTTGACGATATGGTCAGGTGACAGCAGCGAGATAGGCAGGTTGGCACTGCCCTTACTCTCTATCCTTATGTAGAAGGTGTGCACCCGCTCCGGCGTCAGCTCGAAACGGTAGAGAAAGTCATTGTTGATGATGGGGCGCTGACGAAAGGGCAGGCTGTCACCCATCTCAAGGTGCACCCTGGGTTGACCCGTCTGCAGGTGATATAGGTCTATCTTATCCAGGTGCGGGTTACCCAGCTTAAGATAGCGTCGCATCTGGCTCTGGGTCGCGTTATAGAGGCTGAACTTGACCCAGAACGGTTTGACCCCAAGATGCTGATTAAACTCAGGAGTCAGCCGCTGCCAGCGACGACTGCTCTGGTTACTCAGCTGCTCCAGCGTCGTGAGGTTGTCATCCTGAATATAATAGAGCCAGGAGGCGAGCTGGATCGATTGGTCTCTGTTGACTGCCAGCAGCGGCTCGCCCTGGCTTAAGCCGGGAAGAATCAGGGTGATCAGCAGAAGCAACAACCTAAATGGGTTCATAGTTCGCTTCTAGCCCAAAGAAGGCGCAGCTGTTGTGATAGGCCTGACGGGCAAAGGCCGCCTCAGACTCGCCCCTGAGCTCGGCGATGACCCTAGCGATGTAGGGCAGGTACTGAGGTTTGTTCTTGCTCGATTTTGGCTTGGGACGCATGCTGCGGGGCAGCAGATAGGGGCTGTCGGTCTCTATCATGATGCGATGACTTGGAATATCGGCCACCAGTTCGGCCAGTTCCTGGCCACGGCGCTCATCACACACCCAGCCCGTGATCCCAAGGTGAAGATCCAGCTCGATATAGCGCTCCAGGCTAGCGCGATTGCCGGTAAAGCAGTGCAGCAGGGCGCCCTTTAGCTGTGGGCGATAGCTCTGCAGTATGGCGGCAAAGTCCTCGTGGGCATCGCGCTCATGCATCAGTACGGGCATCTCGAGTTCGACAGCTAGGGCTAGCTGCGCCTCGAAGGCCTCACGCTGTTTCGGCCTGGGTGAGAAGTCTCGGTTATAGTCCAGGCCACACTCGCCGACGGCCACGACGCCGGTCTGCTTCGCCAGTTGGGTGAGCCGATCGCTGCTGCTGGCATTCCACTCGCTGGCGTGGTGCGGATGCACTCCCGCCGTGGTGTAGAGGGCGTTTGGATAACAGGCGGCGCAATCGATCGCCTGCTGACTCTCATCTAGGCTGGAGCCAATAACAATGAGCGGCGATACCCCTTGGGCCGCCGCATCACTGATTAGCGAATCACACTCTTGTTCTAACGGGCTGCCAACCAGGTTGACAGCTATGTCTATGTAGCTGGGCATTAGTCGATGCGTTTAACCCTGATGGTGGCGTTAGTGTCATCTTTACCTAAGAGGAAAGAGCCTAGGGCGGCCTTTTCGATGTAGACCTTATCGCCAGCTTTGAGTCGATAACGGCGAGTATCGCTCTGTTTCCAGACCTGGCCGTTGTTGAAGGTAATCGTCAGCGCGCCGTGTGGGTTTTTCTGTACTGAAGCTACCGTTAGATTGACCTTATCCAGCTCGACTCTCTCAACTTTTTGAGCCTTACCGAAACTGGCTTCAGCCGAAGCGGGTGTGCTGGCTACCACGGCGGCCGCCTGTGGTGTCGGTGCAGGCTTAGAGACGGGGGCGACATGTTTGCTGCTTTGCGCCTTGTTGCCGACCTTGGCCGCCAGCTTGTCGTAGCAGATCAGCCTGTCTAGCTTGTCCTGTTTGGCCGCACATTGGCTGAGTTGCTGCTCGATACCGGCAGAGGCATTGAGTGAGAAGAGTAGAGTGGAGAGTGCTATCCAGCTGGTTGGTGCCGCAAAACTTAAGCGCATAGAGAGTTCCTTTTTATTATGGAGGGCTCGCGGCGAGACAGGCAGGTGACGGGGTAAAAAATAACAACAAGCTATCCGTTACCGGATAGCTTGAAGCAAGATTCTGCGTTATTACTCTGGGCTGTCTTGCTCGGAGAGCTCGTCTTCGTCAGAGTCCTTTTTACTGTAGAAACGCGCGGCAATCAATCCCCCCTCAAACAATATCAGCATAGGGACGGCCAACATGGTTTGCGAGATGATATCCGGCGGCGTTAACAGCATGCCGACGACGAAGGCGCCGACAACAATATAGGGACGTTTCGCTCTGAGATCTTCAACCGTGGTGACTCCCGCCCAACAGAGCAGGATAACGGCGATCGGGATCTCGAATGCCAGACCGAAGGCGAAGAACAGCTTGAGCACGAAGCTCAGGTAGCTACTGATATCGGTCGCCACCTGTACCCCTTCGGGCGCCACGCTGGTAAAGAAGCCGAACACCACGGGAAACACTATGTAGTAGGTGAAGGCGATACCCAGATAGAAGAGTAAGGTACTGCTCGCCAGTAGCGGCAGCATCAAACGCTTCTCATGCTTGTAGAGGCCTGGCGCGATAAACGACCAGATCTGGTACAAGACATAGGGAATGGCGATAAAAAACGCCAGGATCAGCGTGAGCTTAAAGGGGGCGAAGAAGGGCGCGGCCACATCCGTCGCAATCATACTACTGGACTCGGGTAGCGCCTGCATAAGCGGCGTCGCCATGTAGTGATAGATATCGTTTGCCCAGTAGACCAGGCAGATAAAGACCAGAAGGACACTGCCAATGGCCTTGAGCAACTTGTTGCGTAACTCAAGCAAGTGGCTGATTAACGGCTGCTGTTGCGACATGAACTACCCGTCAGATTTTTCGGTTGAATTGCTTGCCTTAGCTGTCGTGGTCGCTGCAGGTTTATCCTCGCTGCTGGCATTGTCGCTGCCAGTGGCAATATCTTCTACCTTATAGGGACGATTAACAGATTGGGCTGCTTCTTTTAATTGATCGATTGAATCCTGTAACTCGGGGGAGAGGTTTTTCAGGCCCTGGTTTTCTGCCTTCTTGAGATCGGCATGTAGCTGCTCAATCTTAAGCTCTTGCTCCAACTCATCTTTTACCGAGTTAGCCATGCGTTTCATGGCACGAATCCAGCCTGTAATTGAGCGCACTGCGACCGGTAGTCTTTCGGGGCCGAGTACAACCAGCCCCAAAATACCAATCAACAGCAGCTCCATAAAGCCGATACCGTCGAACATAAGGAATTACGCCTGTTCTTTATCCTTGGACTCAGTCTTTTTTTCTTCAGTCTGAGCAGTTTTTTCTGCGCTTGTGTCTTCGATTGCCTTCTTCTCTTCTTCAGAAGACATGGCATTCTTGAAGCCTTTAACAGCACCGCCGAGGTCACCACCTAAAGAGCGCAATTTCTTAGTTCCGAAAAGCAAAACAACAATTAAAGCAATGATAAGAAGTTGCCAAATACTGATGCCACCCATGTAACTTTCCTCTTGATGTAATACTGGTTCTATTATGAACCTTTGGTTATTTAGTGCTAGCTAAAATTTGCGATTCTTTGGTCTAGATCGCCATCCGAGTAACCAGAAGGTTGCACCGATGCCGATACAAGCATAAGAAGCCCATAGTGTAGCGTCTTGAGAAAACAAAATACTGCCACAGATCACTAAAACTGCTGATGTGATCAAAAGGTAGTTGCTTTTATGGGCTTTTTGTTGCTGCTTTAGGTAGCGATCCAGCAGTTGATTCTGGCTATTGACGAAATTTTTGCCCATTTTCAGATTGTCATACACCAGTTCTGGCAGCTCTGGCAGCTTATCTGTCCAGTAGGGGAACTGCTTTTTAATCTTCTTCGCCATGCCCACGGGGCCCATCTGCTCGGCCATCCAGCCTTCGAGGAAAGGCTTGGCGGTCTTCCAGAGATCCAGCTGAGGGTAGAGCTGACGTCCCAGGCCCTCGATATAGAGCAGGGTCTTCTCCAGCAACACCAACTGAGGCTGTACCACCATGTCGAAGCGGCGCGCGGTGCGAAACAGCTCCAGCAACACATGGCCGAAGGAGATCTCATCCAGCGGCTTGTTAAACATGGGCTCGCACACCACCTTTATCGCCTGCTCGAAGGCCACTAAGTCGGTGTCGGCGGCCACCCAGCCCGACTCGATATAGAGCTGGGCGATGCGGGTATAGTCGCGGTTGAAGAAGGCGAGGAAGTTCTCCGCCAGGTAGCGCTTATCCTGCTCCGATAGGGTGCCCATGATGCCGCAGTCCAGCCCTATGTAGAAGGGATCTTCCGGATGTTCTGTACTGACAAAGATGTTGCCCGGATGCATGTCGGCATGGAAAAAGTTATCGCGAAACACCTGGGTAAAGAACAGCTCGACGCCGCGCTCTGCGAGTAGCTTCAGATTAGTGCCCTGGGCCTCCAGCGCCGCCCTGTCTGACACGGGCACACCATAGATGCGCTCCATGACGATGAGGCGGGTAAAGCAAAACTCTTCATACATCTTAGGGATGTAGAGGGCGCCCGAGTCGATAAAGTTGTTTCTCAGCTTGATGGCGTTGAGTGCCTCGAGCTTAAGGTTAAGCTCACCCTCTATGGTGGTGCGATAGTCTTCCACCACCTCGGCGGGGCGCAGGCGGTTGCCGTGGCCTAACAGGGTCTCCAACACCTGGGCACTTTGGCTCATCAGCAGCAGGTCGGCATGGACCTTCTCTTCCACATTGGGTCTGAGCACCTTGAGCACCACCTCTTCGCCGTTAGACTTGAGGGTGGCGGTATGTACCTGAGAGATCGATGCCGAGGCCAGTGGCGTGTCGTCGAAGTTGTCGAAGTAGGTCTCTATGGGGGCGCCGAGTTCGGCCTCTATCTGGGCGCGGGCGATGGCGGAGTCGAAGGGGGGCACCCTGTCTTGCAGCATGGCCAGCTCTTCGGCCCATTCATCGCTCAGCAGATCGCGGCGGGTCGACAACATCTGACCAAACTTGATGTAGACGGGGCCCAGCTCCTGCATCGCCAGCTTGAGGCGCTCGCCGCCTACCTTGTCTTTATGTTGATTGGTGAGCCAGAAGAAGCTCCAGCGTAGCAGCCTGAAATACCAGGGCTTGAGCTTAGCGGGGATCAGATCGTCCAGACCATATTGAAGTACCGTCTTTACGACCTGGTATGCGCGCCGCATGCTTTTGATTGTCATCTGTTGCCGTTTGCCTTGTTTATGAGTCGCTCAATCCGTTGGCTTAAGGCGTCGGTATCGGCCTCAAGTTGCTCGATTCTATCACTAAAATGGATCAGTTCTAGCTTATGTGGGCTCAGGCGATACTCTTCCGAGGTCAGTTGTCCCATGTGATCCCAGCTCTTGCTAATGACCTGACTCAGCTGTTGTTTCAGCTGTTTTGCGCCCTGGGTCAGCAGATGGGTCGGTGCGTCGCCAATGTAGCGTGACAATGGCTCGGCAAAATCAAACTCCACCTGCTGCATGAAGTGGCTAAAGCTTTGCAGCAGGTTGAGATCCCCCTCCAGGGTGAGCTTGTCCTGTTTGATCAGCTCGGTGAGGTTGGCGCCTTCGGTCAGCCGGTAAAGGGTGGTCAGGTCGGCATTCACCTTAGTGGTTACCTCGCCATCATAATGGCTGAATACCTGAATCTCTTTGGCAAAGAGTAGATAGATGGGCCAGCCCAGTTGGCTGAGTTCGAGGCAGAGTACCCGCCCCTGCAGGTTGTGGAGCTTGGCGTAGGCGCCGGGAGAGTGCTGAGTCACTTTTTTGAGTGCGGTTTCGAGGGCCGCACAGATCAGCAATGCAATTTCACGTTTCATGCGTTACCTAAGACCTGTGAATCGTTGGCTGCTGGGCTCGTCATCAAATGATGACGGCGCAAATGTGTCGCTATTCTACACTAAACTGGCGGTAAAAGGGCTAAGGATAAAGCTAATTTATTCAGTAGGATTTGGGATGTGTGGGCAAGGAAGAGCTAGCAAATAAAAAGGCCCCGAATGTGCGGGGCCTCTTGCGGTATCAGTATAGGTATAAGCACCTGTATTAGAACTTGTAACCCTTGTGTAGGGCGACGATACCGTCGGTCATGTTGGTGTATTCCACCTGCTCGAAGCCGGCATCGACCATCATCTGTTTCAGGGTTTCCTGGTCTGGATGCATACGGATAGATTCGGCCAGATACTCATAGCTGCCGGCGTCCTGGGTGATGATATCGCCCATCTTAGGCAGCACCTTGAAGCTGTAGATGTCGTAAATTTTACGCATCAGATCATGCTGTGGCTTAGAAAACTCCAGGATCAGCAGCTTGCCGCCCGGCTTAAGCACACGCAGCATAGAGCGGATGGCCGCATCTTTGTCGGTCACGTTACGCAGGCCGAAGGCGATGGTGATGATGTCGAAGTGGTTGTCAGGGAAAGGCAGCGCCTCGGCGTTTGCCTGCACATAGTTGACGTTACCCACCACACCACGGTTGCGCAGCTTCTCGCGGCCTACCTTCAACATAGAGTCGTTGATATCGGCTAGGGTCACCTGGCCTGTGTTGCCCACGATATGAGAAAATTTAGCGGTAAGATCGCCCGTACCACCGGCGAGATCCAGTACCTTCATGCCCGGACGTGCACCCGCACTCTCAATGGTAAAACGCTTCCAGAGACGGTGAATACCAAAGGACATAACATCGTTCATGATGTCGTACTTGGCGGCGACCGAGTGAAATACATCGGCAACCAGATCTGCCTTCTTCTCTGCTTCGACCGTCTTATATCCAAAGTGGGTACTGTTTGAGTTGCCCTCTGACATTACTGGCTTCCTATTTATTGCTGCTGTTAACCGCGAGTGTAAGTGATTGACACAATTTGCTGAATCATTGGTCTATCACTCTGTGATCGATGTAAATAATCCGCGCACAATTAATCGAAAAATGCGTGATAGCGCAGAGTTTAAAAATGTGGAGCGCATTACAGCATAATATTAGCAATATGCCAAATGCGCCGAATGACTTACCCCAGGGGGTGTTGTGCCTGTCGTCCCTGAATATAGGCGTAGATCAGCTCGCTGATACTCTGGCCCGTTTCCCGTCGTCCTGCCTCGACATCGGCCACGTGACAGCTGGGGGCCGCCTCGGCCAGATGCAGGTAGGCGACCGGGGTCTTGCTGGCCACCTGATTAACATAATAGAGGGCATCGAGCAGGGGGATGCCAGCGGCCGTCGAGGCGCTGCTGGGCATATTGATGATGGCGTCGAGATCCAGCTCCAGCGCCACCGGCAGATCGCTACCGTTAAGATCATCGACTATCGTCTTCAGCGCCTGCTCCAGGCTGATTTCTCGCCTCACCCAGATGGCCTGCAGCGTGTGCCACTTGCCACCGAAGGCCGTTAGTTGTTCCAGGGTCTGCTGACTGTTTTTCAGCTCGTGCAGCCCCAGCACATGGTAGTGGCCCAGGGCACCACTGGCCGCAGCATAGCTGAAACCATTGCCGCTGTGACGGCCCTCTCTGGGGCGAAAGTCTGAATGGGGATCTAAGTTGACCGCCGCTACGGAGCGACCGGTTACCTTCTTGGTGGCCATCAAGAGGCCATAGGCGTTGTTATGTCCGCCGCCGATCACTATCGGCTCAAGGCCTGCCGTCATGATCTGGCTGACAATGTCGATCACTCTGTCATCGAGTCGTTCGACCTTGTCTCTCAGCGCCTCTGGGCTGGCATCGATTGATAGTTGCAGATCTTGGGTGGCTATCTGACCCAACACCATGCAGTGGCTGCCGTCGAGAAACTGATTCGACTGGAAGTTACAAAACTGCGCCATGGCGGCCTCGAATCCGTCTAAGGCGCCGCCGCGCCCCAGGTTGGCCCTGGGGCCGATATCTTCGCCTATGCCCAAGATGACGAAGCGTACCCCATCGGCCTTAGCCTTTGCCAGGTGCTCGTTGAGCGGCGCCTTGCCCTCATAACAGTGCAGAGTCTGGCCTATCTTGGTCTCGCCTTCGCGCTTGGCGACAAAGCTCTGGCAACGTTCGGTGGTAAATGGAATCAGGTTTTGCATGCTTGTGTTTTTAGTTGTTAATGCAGAGGTGGGGGTGATTTTAATGGATAAAATTTAGAAAAGTTTGATTTTTTTGTGGGCTGCACAAATTTCAGTTTCTTTGGATTAGATTTTGGGTGATTCAGCTTGAACAACTGTTGATGGTTTAGAATGTTAGCCCGTGGCGGCATAGGTGTTGGATGGTTGTTTAAAGGTCGTACCTTCATGGCTACCTAGCGCCTGTCCGGCGGGGATCGTGCAAACACTATTTTGGCTCGCTGTGGATATATCCCTATACGCTCCACGGCGGCTTCCCTGCCGCCGAGGGCCAAAATCGTGTTTACACTGGGTCATTTTCTCTCTTCGATTTTACCTAAGGAAGGTGCGAATAAGTCCCGTGCTTGCTCTGCGTGTGCTTAAAGTGGATAGATGCTAGGCACAGTTTGCAGCGAATGGCCCTAGTCCTTCGCAAGAACTGTAACGCAGCAAATACCGCTGTAAGCCTCGCCCTGCGGGGCTTTGATAGCAACACCATTTCGGCGTTATTCAACTTCAGCAGGCCTCGGCATGCCCTCAGTTGAATGCCTTGAACTGTCGCTGCTATCAAAGCCAGAGCTGTGNTGCTTGCTCTGCGTGTGCTTAAAGTGGATAGATGCTAGGCACAGTTTGCAGCGAATGGCCCTAGTCCTTCGCAAGAACTGTAACGCAGCAAATACCGCTGTAAGCCTCGCCCTGCGGGGCTTTGATAGCAACACCATTTCGGCGTTATTCAACTTCAGCAGGCCTCGGCATGCCCTCAGTTGAATGCCTTGAACTGTCGCTGCTATCAAAGCCAGAGCTGTGCGACGACTTGTTCGCACCTTCCCTAATTGGTGCGCTTTAGGAGTTAACTAGCTAGCTTATTTTTGCCCCAAAGTGAGTTAGCACCTGGTTTGCGGAGTAGTTACAAGCAGACTTTCTCGCCTAGAAATTTTCATCCATTTCACTCAAATGTTGCAATGCTTAAAAGCTGGACAGACATACAGTCATATTGAAATCATGACGATTTTTATCCCAACTTCGTGCGCGTTTTCACATTCCAATATAAATAAATATGTTTAAAATCATGTCATTATAAAGACTATAGGTTAGATAATAGGTTTGGGAAACGCGCATGCGCGTTTTTCCGGATGGTATATTTAACAGAATACTGATAAGTTCTTTGCATACAGATAGTTAACTGTGCGCGTTTTCACTGGTCCAACGAGGTAAACGCGCATGCGCACGAATAAGCTGTTAGGTGGCGCAAAGCTTTTGTTTTTAAGTTGTTGCCACAACAGAGTTTGGTGCTGATACGGTTGCCAACTCATAGAATTTAGCTAGCCGGTAGAGTATCGTTGGCTAAAAATAAGGCGCACAAGGTTGAGCGATTTCAGGTCAAAATTGCAAGGTAAGCATCGCGGCGCTTCTTCGTGCTGATCCTTGCAGAATTTTGCCACTACTGGCTTCCCGAATGGGTGTTGCTAAGTCTGCCAACCTAACCAGTGCGTCTTGAGCGGACGGTAAACTGTTGGCTACCGCTCGTTCCTCGCGAATTTTAGCCAACAGTTTCACGCCGCAAACGCGGGCGTTAGTGCTCAAGGAGGGTTTGGTGCCAAAAATTAAATATTTATTAGCTGTTACGACCTTATTGTCTTCTTCATGCGTACTTGCCGAGTACTGTGCAATTGGAAAAATAGAAGCCAACGAGTGCTCGGGGTTTATTATCGAATCTTGTAGTTTTATTAACGTCGACGCGGTACGAAATGATGAGGGCCAACTTTTCCATCCGAAAAAATGCTACGAGTCAGTTACTGAATACAATGCACACAAAGAGCGTTGCTGGATTAATACCAAATCCAAAGGTGGTGGTTTAATCTCGTGGGGTATCAATGCCGCAACACAGCCAAATTTCTTGCACAAAAACAGCAGCGGAGAGTACGAAGAAATTGATGCTGATTACATCACCTTCAAATGCTCCAAAAAATAATATGGCAACCAGCACTAACAAGCTGTTTAATAAGAACAAAATACAGTTGGCTTTTGCTCCTTCGTCGCTTATTCTAGCCAACTATATTTTGCCCATTAACAGGGCGTTATACGCTTAGATAGAGTAGTAAACAAATATGGTTAGTAATTTAAGAGAAGTGTATCAACTGAAAGTCCAATTAAAAGGGATTCGTCCTCCAATTTGGAGGCGCTTCTTGGTTTCAAATTCCTCCACACTCGAAGAGTTTCACCATACAATTCAAATTGTAATGGGCTGGACGAATTCTCATTTACATCAGTTCATATCTGGAAAATCAAGATATGGAATGGTAGACCCAGAGTTTGGCATGGATTGGGATGATGATTTACAAGACGAGCTCAATTTTAAAGTAAAAGATCTCTTAAAAAGTGAAGGTGATTCAATCATATATGAGTATGATTTCGGAGATGGCTGGGAACACAAAATTACTTTAGAAAAAGTCTTTCCTTACGATAAAGAACAATTTCTACCATCTTGTATCAAGGGAAAGCGAGGCTGCCCTCCAGAAGATGTTGGCGGAGTATGGGGGTATGCTGATTTTCTCGAGAAATGGATTGATGAAAATCATCCTGAACACGAAGAGTTAAAAGAATGGGCTGGAGACTATTTCGATCCTGATGTATTTGACCAGGTTGAAACAAACGAAATACTGGAAGAAGTATTCACCAGCGTATAACAAGGGCAGGCAACGGACCTCCGGCATTTGTCACTTTTTTTGCCCAACCCCGGCAAAAAAAGCGCCAAACGCCTCCGGCCGCTGCTGCCGGCGTTACCGTATATCTGCATACCATACTTTACCTAATAAGAGTCATAACTTTAAGAGCTTTGACTCTAAGTTATTTCTGTCCGTGCGACCTGAGGTCGTATGAAGCGTTGTTCACCGCTTAACGAGTGAACCATCTGTATCACCAGATGAACCTACGAGCCTGAATAAAGCAGCGGCTCGGACAATGTAACGAAACTTGGCCGTTAGGCTGAGTGGGAAAAGAATCGTGAGAGGACGTTCCTCCTGAAAACCACAATTCGGGTAAGTGCTAGGTAGTCAGTATGATGAACGTATGTGAATCCATTCAAGGTGCGTTATATG